>JBJKSJ010000091.1:0-9454 GCA_046704085.1 Ktedonobacterales bacterium
GCTGTTCGGCTTCTTCCTCGCCCCATTCGTAGGCTTTGGGGCCAAACTCGCCGTGTTCCATCTCGCGCAACTCGCGGGAGACTTCGCCGCTGGCAATCGCTGCTTTGTAGGCTTGCTCCTGGCTCATATCGCCCACCACGCCTAGCTCAGAGTAGGTATTCAGCGCCTGGCGCTCCTGTTCGGCGACAGCGTGGTGGCGTTGCTCTTCATCAAAGACCTCCAGGACGATCTTGCCGCGCGCGTGGCCCACCAGCCCGCGCTCGTATGCCTGGCGCGCTTCGGCCAGCGGCAGAATGTCTGCGATGACCGGCTGGAGATGCCCGGCGTCGATCAGGTCGCCTAGCTGGACGAGTTCGGCATGGTCGGGCCGCACGATGAAGAAGATGGCGCGCACGCCATGCGCGTTGGCCTGTTCCCGCGAGGGCACACCAACAAGCGAGATGAGGATGCCGCCTCTTTTCAGCACACCCCAGGAGCGCGCCAGTGTCTCGCCACCCAGCGTATCGATCACCACGTCAACGTCACGAACGATCTCCTCAAAGCGCTCTTGCGTGTAATCGATGACCACATCGGCCCCCAGGCTGCGTAAGAAGTCGCGGTTGTGCGTCGAGGACGTGCCGATCACATCAGCGCCGCGCCAGTGGGCCAACTGCACAGCAAAGCTGCCGACGCCGCCCGCCGCTCCGTGGATCAGCACGCCTTGCCGGGGGGCCAGATGCGCGTGATCGAAAAGCGCCTGCCAGGCGGTCAGCGCCGACAGGGGCACAGCGGCGGCCCGCAAAAAGTCAAGCGAGCGCGGCTTGGGCGCCAGTTCGCTGGGCAGCGCGATGGCGTATTCCGCCTCGGCCCCATCGCGCGGAAAGTCGATGAGTCCATAGACCTCCTCGCCCACCGTCACACCTGCGACGCCAGGGCCGATCTCCGCGACGACGCCGGCAAACTCGTGGCCGGGGATGGGCTGGTGGCGTTTGGTCCCCGAAGCGGTCTGCCACGTCGCCGACCAGCTCAGCTCCATCGGCGTGATGCTCGCCGCAGAGACGCGGACCAACACCTCGCCCTCGGCGGGCACTGGCACTGGCGCGTCTTCATAGACCATCTGCTCTGGGCCGCCGCGAGCGTGCAGGCGGATGGCTTTCATCGTGTTCAGCATAGATTCGCTCCTTCCTGACAGTTGCCTTATCACGCTGCTCCTTTGGGGAATGTGCGAGAAGATCGTTCGACGAACCATGCGCGGCACGGCCTTGCGCATCTCTAGCGCTACAACTTTCATGCCAGCAGACTGTTACCCTGCTAAAGTCAGGACGTTATTGCAAATAACACATCTTGTTGGGTTAGTGTTAGGGAGGGATTGGGTGAAACAGCATCTTCTTCAGCGGAAAGCAAGCGCCTTCCGGCGCGGGCAGCGCGGCCAGACGATCATCATCATGGGCTTTCTGATCCTCTTTGTGATCCTGCTCCTGGGCCTGGTCATCGATTCCGTCCGCCTGTATATCCTCACCGCCCAGGCCGAGCGCACCGCTGAGGCCAGCGCGCTGGCCGGCGCGCTCTACATGCCCAACTATTACAATACCCTCTCTCCCGATGGAACCGATGCCGTCAACCGCATCTGCGCTGTTGCGAAACAGAATGGCCTCACCAACTGTCCCGCCACTTCGGGCCAGGTGGGCGTCGATCCTTCGGTCGTGATGGGCAACCAATATGAGGTACAAGTCACTGTCACGCTGACGGCAGATGTCTTCTTCCTGGACTATATTGCCCCCAACCTCTCCAACGCCACCATCAGTCGCAGCGCCCTGGCGCAGTACCTGCCGCCCATCCAGCTTGGGTCGCGCACCTCCTATTTTGGCGATCAGGCAGACATAGGCGGCAATGGAAAACCGCTGCAATCCTTCTGGGGGCGGGTCAATGGCCCTGGCTCGCTGAAAGAAAACGGGGATGCCTATACCCCCACGCTGGAAGAAGGCCCCACCGATCCGGTCAAGTACCCTGACGGCGGAAGCTACTCCTATAATCGCTGGACCCCAAAGCCGTGCTGTACGAACCATCAGCAGTGGCCGACTCCTATCGCCAACCCCGATCAGCACCAGCCTGGCTTCACGGGCGCGCATGGCGTCTCCGGCTATAATTATGAGATTGACGTGCCGGTGGGCACGACCCCGGTGCAGGTACAGATTTACAACCCGGTCTTCGACCCGCAGCAGGCGACCGGAGCAGTGGGCTATGATGATATGGGCTCGGCTGCCTGCTATGACCCGACCTTTGGCACTGGTGGCTGCAAAACAGACCAGAAGAACGAATACCTCCAGATGAGCTACTCGCTCTATTCGGCGCCGCTCCCCTTTGAGCGAAGCGCGGATACTCTGCTGACCAGCTTTTCTCCGGCCTCGATTGACAACATCGCCGCTGATAATATCAAGCACGTGTGCGTCGTCCTGAAGCCATACTGGGATCCCCAGGCGCAGCAGTGTGTGGCGGACCCCGGCTACGTGGAGAAATGGTATACCCTCTACACCATCACCACCCCTGGCACCTACCGCCTGGCGGTCGAGACGATGGGCTATTACGGCGAGCATGAATACGCGGTGAAGCTGACGGACAGCCAGAACGACGCGCCGCCAAGCGGAGTACATCTCTGGGCCTGGAATGAAATGTGTGTCTACTTCACGATCACCGGCACCGATTCGATCTTCGACCTGGGCGAGATTCCGGCGGCTTACGCGGGCAAAACGCTCGACTTCAGCCTCTTTGATCCCGGCGATGGTGGCGGCAATATCTACCTGCGTATTCTGGACCCCAGCGGCGCCGCCGTCAAACTTCCCTCCTGGGTCAGAACTGTGGGTGGCAGCGGTGGCACAGAAATAAACGCGACTGGCGCGTACTACAACGCCCTCTGGCTGCACCTGCCCATCTCCATACCCTCCACCTATAACCCGGCGCCTGGCAGCGATTGGTGGCAGATCGAATACCTGACCAACGGCACGCCCAACGACACGATCACGATCAGCATCTCGCTCAATGGCAGCCCGATTCATCTGGTCGCCGAAGTGATCTAGGCTCTGCGCCAGCCGCCCTCTGAAACTGCCTGTGACTGGTGACGCCTCCACAGCGTCTCTCTCTACAGAAGATGAGCAAGTGAGAGTTCGCGTGTTCCCCTGGAGGACGCTGGCCGATGCCGCCAGCGCAGGGGGAGGATCGGGATGACAGCAGATCGGCAAGAAATGGTTCCATCCGACGACGCCGCGCCAGAGCCAGAAGACGCATCGCTAGCTTCTGAGACTGGCGATGCGCCGCCAGAGTCAGCGGCGCTGCAATCCACCGCAGCAGATCACGCGCCGCCGAAGAAGACCCGGCGCAGGCGCCAGCCTGGCAAATGGATCGCGCGCGTCCTCCTGGGGCTGCTCGCGCTGCTGGGCCTCTTCCTCTCGGTCATCCCGGCGGGGCGCGCCCTGGTGCGCGGAGCCATCCTGCTCCCCGCGCTGCTCAGCGCCACGCAGCCCGCGCCGCTGGCGCTCGCGGGCGAACCCATCAGCCACACCCAGCAAACAATCACCTCGCAGACCGGCCAGGTCTTCCTGGACATCTACGCGCCGACCACCGCGCCGCCGCCCATCCCCGGCGTGCGCGAGGCCGTCGTGATGATCCCTGGCGTCGGCGATAACCGCAGCGACCCCCAGCTTATCAACCTCTCGGAGTCGCTGGCGCGCGTGGGCATCGTCGTCGTCAATCTGACCGACCCGATCCTGATCAGCTTCAACCTCGCGCCCGCCGACAGCGATTCAGTCGTGCGGACGCTCCAGTTCGCCGCCCACCTGCCCGGCGTGGACCCCCGGCGCGTGGGCATCGTCGGCTTCAGCGGCGGCAGCGTGCTGGCCTGCCTGGCCGCCGCCGACCCACGCATCCGCGAGCAGGTCGCCTTTATCGCCCTCTTTGGCACGCTCTATAATGCCACCCAGGTAATGCGCGACTTTGGCTTGCGCTCTGTCGTTGCCGATGGCGAGAAGGTGCCCTTCCATCCCTACGCCGATCCCATCGTCGTCATGGCGAATCTGGTCGCCCAGACGCTGCCACCGGATCAGTCCCAACTGCTCATTGACGGCCTCACCCCTGGCGGCACGCCCCTGACCGACCCGGACGCCGAACTCACCGCGCCCGGCGCTGCCGCCGCCTATCACCTGATCGCCGGGGATGAACCCAACAACGTGGATCAGAACATCGCCGCGCTCTCGCCCGCCGTCAAGCAGTTGCTCAACGAACTCTCACCCAGCAGCGTGATTACCGACATTCACTGCCCGGTCTATCTGCTCCACGACCACAACGACCCCTCGATCCCTTTTACCGAATCGCGGGCCTTCGATGCCGCGCTGACCGGCCTGGGCCATCCCCACGAGTACGCCGAGTTGGGCATCTTCCATCACACGGAAGTCACCTCCGGCTTTGGCCTGGGTCCGCTGCTCAGCGATGGCAGCAAGCTCTATCGTATCCTGACCGGCGTCCTGCTCGCCAGTTCTTGAGAGAAAGGGAGAGATGCTGATGTTTCTGCTCGTCTTGATCTGGCTTATGCTTGGCCTGCTCGTGGGCGCGCTGGCGCTGGCGGCGCGGCTGCGCCCGGCGGCGTGGGGCCGCCGGGGCTGGCTGATCGTGCTGGGCCTCGGCGCGGCAGCCGGAGTGATCGGCGGACTGCTCGGCTCCCTGCTGCTCAGCAGGCTCTTCGGCACGCCCACCGCCCTCTGGGTCGCCATCCTCGCCATCTTCCTCGCCTGGCTGATCGAGCGCCTGCGCGCCCGCGCCCATCCAAAAGCCCTATTTCGGCAAAAATAACCAGGGGGATTGAAAAGCCGCGCCCCACCGCATCGGCGAATGAATTCGCCGCTACGGGCCTGGCGGCTGGCCGGGCTAATTGGTCAACCGTCATTCACCGCCCGCGTTCGGCAAAAATGACGCCCAGACGTTGACAATCGGGCGATAGTCAGGTAAACTTGTCCCATCAAGCACACAGAGGAGTCTGCCCGCACACATCCTGATCTGATCGAAATGTTCGTCAATTGAAGCATGGCTGGCGCGGCCAGTGTAAAGACCACCGACAGCGCCAAATAACCCCAATCCTGTAACTAGGACAGGAGTGAGGCTAGAGGGTATTGTACCATTGAAACCCTCCAGCGGCTCCTGCGAGAACCCTGCGCCTATCCGGCAGGGTCTTGGGGGAGCCGCTTCGCATGTCTGCCGTCTAGATGGCGGCACAAGGCCATCTCCACCCCCCCCAGGACGCCCCGGCTGGAAGCCGGGGGTACACGCGGCGGGCTGGCTGGCACTCCAAGGGGGAGTCGGAGGTGGAAGAAGGAGGGTATCTTAATGGCTCCGGCGATCTTTACTCGTCCCGCACGTCCCTCGGATTGGAACCCGGCAGCGTGCGCCGGGCCGTATCCCTGGCTGACTCTGCGCGAATGGCAGGTGTCCGTCGCGCTGTTCCCGCTCTCGCGCGCCCTGCGCGGGAAGTTGGCGCCCTGGCTCACGGCCCCCACCGATCTGACCCGCTGGCCCCGCTCGGCGGCCAGTTTCCAGCGCGTGCGCCTGCCCTTGCTGCCGGACAGCCTGGCGCGCAAGAGCGAGGCGGAACTCTACGAGGTGCTGGGCAAGGAACTGGCGGCGCTGCGCTACCTGCTGGATATGCCGCCGCAGTGCCTGAGCGGGCTGGTGCGCAACGGGTTATTGGCGGCGCATGGGCGGCGGCTGCGCCAGCTAGAGGACCGCCTGGGCACAACCGACACTTCTGTGGCATTGGGCTTGCTGATGATGCAGGGGAACCTGTCAGCAGGCGCGGCCTGATGGTGCAGCCGGGTTCATCGCGTGGGATAGCCTCTGGCTGGTCAAGGTCAGCGATGATACCCGCTGGTGGGAGTAAAATATTATACAAGAGTAGGAGTCATTGTGTTATCATAGATGGCAGAAATGGAGGGCGACTCGTGGACACAACCCGGATCAAGGAGGAAATTGCTGCTAAGATCGTCTGCAATTGTTGCGGCGCAACCGGGGCTGCTCCCCTGCCAGAGATAACCCACTTGCTCCATATCGCTGCTCCTGGTCAGGCGCTGCAATGCGTTGGTTGTGGTCTGATCTTCCAGTTTCCCCAGCCAACGGGCGCGGACCTCAAAGCCTTCTACGACGAAGCGGCCTATTATGATCGCTCACCCCTCGCTGGGGGCGATGCAGAGGCGGCTCCGCACCTCAAACGCCGCCTGGCAGACCTGGAGCGCCGCCTTGGCAGGAAAGGGCGCCTGCTCGATGTCGGCTGCGCCAAGGGCGCCTTTGTCGCCTATGCGACCAGTCAGGGCTGGCAGGCTGAAGGCGTCGATGTCTCGGCCTGGTCAACGGAGCAGGCCAGAAAGCGCGGCCTCAAGGTGCAAACGGGCACGCTGGAGGACCAGCACTATCCAGATGCTTCATTTGATGTCGTCCATTCCAGCCATATGCTAGAGCATGTGCCCGATCCCCTGGCGACTCTCAAGGAGATGCGCCGCATCCTCCGCCCGTCGGGCGTGCTGGCGATTGAGGTGCCCCAGGAGATCGGCTCATTCTATGAAAACTTCCGCATTCGCGCCGGGATTCGCCCGCCGCCGGAATTGCCCAGCCCGCACCTCTACTTTTTCCAGCGGGCCACCTTCTCTCGGCTGATCCAGACCGCCGGGTTCCAGGTCATCTCCGCCAGCACGCGCAACTTTGCGATCACCAGGCGCAGCAAGTATCTTTTCGGCATGGGCAATGTCGTCACGCGCGCGCTCGGCGCGATGGATACGCTCACAAGGCGGGGGCCAAATCTGGTTGTGCTGGCCCGGCTGCGCCAGTAGGCGCTGAGCGCGTGTTTGGGAATGCAGGAGGTGAGATCGCATTCCTTCAACCTGCGCTCAGCGTTGTGCTTTCAGGTGGCTTGAACTGTGCCCCACGCTTTGCGACGCGCGTCCAGAAAGAGCAGCCACTGTTTACGGCTGCTGAGCGCAAAAATACCATGTGTCACAAATGGGTCGCCCGCAAACACATCAGCCACTTCCTGTTCATTCTCTGCTTCAACGATCAGCAGTGATCCCGTCGCATCGGCAAAAGGGCCACCCAGGACCACCATGCCGTTTTCAAACAGCCGATCCATGAAGTCAGCATGTTCCTCCCAATACGGCTGTTCACGCACGGTCTTGCCGGGAACCCAGGCCGGACCTGGCCCCCAAAGAATCATAAAGGTGTTTTTCATTCTGCTCCCTTTCTGCTGCGGTTCCAGCGCCTCAGTCAAACCAATCGCTGCGTCCTGGTCAGCAATCTATTCGTCTCGTTTTGGTCCATTCAAGAAGAGTATACGGCGAATTGCGGACAGTATCAGTCCTGATTCTCGAAGCACTCGGCGCCTTCTCAAAAAGTTGGCCCAGAGGAACACCCCCACGAGACGGCTTTGTCGTTAGCCAGAATTGGCGCCTGACCCGCCGGGCCTGCCAGTAGCGGCGATTGCAATTGCCGCACCTGGAGTGGAGCGACTTTCGTCGTTGAGGGGGCAAGTCAGGGTTGCCCCAAAACCATCCGATTCTTGCGCTCCAAATTGAGCAGTGCCTAGAACACTCTCAGGCGCGCCACCAGCACGGGCGGAATCTCCTTGAAGTTGCCATCCCAACTGAGTTGGCGGCTTCCCTGCACCTCTGGCCCGAAGGCCGGTTCCTCCAGGCCATCCAGCGCGAACCCGGCGCGGAAGCAGCTATTGAAGAGGACATGCAGCGGGCGATCAAAATAATACTGCGGGACCGGCTGCCCAATCACCGCCAGCCCTTTGTGTGGTCCCAGCCCCAGATACTTCGAGACCTTGACCGAGTAGGTTGTAACCATCTCGCCGTCGCGGTCCTCCTGCTCCATCATCAACAACTGGTTGCCGGAATTAAAACACGGATGCGTTACGGAGAAGACGAAGCGCCCGCCAGGTTTGAGCAGGTGGCCGAGGGCAGAAAGCAGCGGGTCAATCGTCGCCATATCCATCAGCCCCATGTTGCACACCGCCGCGTCAAAGCGCCGCGTGCCCAGCGCCAGCAACTGCGCCTCGCTGGTCGCGTCGAGCAGGCGATACTCGATGCGCTCCGTATACTCCGTCGTTCTGGCCCTGGCGCGCTGCAACTGCTGCTCGCTGAAGTCCGTCGCCAGCACCTGCACACCCAGCCGGGCGATCTGCCTGGCAAAGACGCCGTTGCCGCAGGCAAGCTCCAGCACCGAATCGCCGGGGTGCAGCGCCAGCAATCGCTCTGCCGCCGGGCCAACCAGCAGGCGTTGAAACGCATTGCCTGTATCCCCCTGTGTGCGGTCCCAGACCTCGGCATTCTGGTTCCAGGCGTCGCGCGTCGCCAGATTCAACGCCTGGAGATCATCAGAGCTGTCTTCTGCGCTCATCGTATCCCTCCTCATCGAGCTAATGGCAAAGGTCATCAGTCAAGGAGGATCGTTATATCACGCGAGATGCCAGCACTGCAAGGGAAAAGCGAGGGCTGCCTGGATAGCTTCCAGGCAGCCCGTCTCCCTTGCTGAACTGGCTGGCCCATGCACTATTCCCCAACCTAATTGATGCGCTACTCCCTTCCGGCCCATTCTTTCTCGCGCAGGACGAACTTTTGCACCTTGCCGGTGGAGGTTTTGGGCAGGTCGCCGAACTCGATGGCGGCGGGGCACTTGAAGTGCGCCATGCGCTCGCGGCAGAAGGTGATGATCTCCTCTTCGGTGGTCGTCTGGCCGGGCTTGAGGGTGACGAAGCCTTTGGGCCGCTCGCCCCAGGTGTCGTCGGGGATGGCGACGACGGCGCACTCCAGCACGGCAGGATGCCGGGCGATCATCTGCTCGACCTCGATGGTGGAGATGTTTTCGCCGCCGGAGATGATGATGTCCTTCTTGCGGTCGCGCAGTTCGATATAGCCATCGGGATGCCAGACGGCCACGTCGCCGGAGTGGAACCAGCCGCCCTCGAACGCCCTGGCCGTCGCGGCTTCGTCGTTGAAGTAGCCCTTCGCCGCGTAATTGCCGCGCATCAGCACCTCGCCCATCGTCTCGCCATCGCGGGGCACGTCCTGCATGTCGGCATCGGTGACGCGCAGGCCATCGGCGATAACATAGCACTGCCCCTGGCGGGCGAGCAGGCGCGCCTGCTCATCGGCGGGTAGCTCACCCCATTCAGAGTGCCACTCGCAGACGGTGTGCGGGCCGTAGGTTTCGGTCAGGCCATAGACGTGGATGGGCCGGAAGTTGAGCGCCTTCATCTGCCCTAGCAGCGTGGGCGAGGGCGGCGCGCCAGCAACGGTCACTGTCACCTGCCGGTCCAGCTTGTGGGCCTGCGGCGCGTTGACCAGCGAGATATGCACCGTCGGCGCGCCGCAGAAGTGCGTCACGCCCTCGCTGTCGATCAGTTCCCAGACGCGCGCGGGGTCCAGCTTGCGCAGGCAGATGT
>JBJKSJ010000092.1:0-14196 GCA_046704085.1 Ktedonobacterales bacterium
GGCAGCCCGCGAGCGACCAACGGGAGCGAGAATGCGGGAACCCCGTTCCCGCAAGGGCTGCCCCCCGCAGGGGCCGTCCAGCGCCCGCCGCCGCAGGCGCGATTTTAATCGCCAGCCCCCTGAACGCCGTTAGCTAGGCGTTGCTGAAGATGGGGATGTTGACGCCGCTGAGGTGGCGGGCGTCGTCGCTGGCGAGGAAGAAGAGGATGCGCGCCAGGTCGTCGGGCGTCATGCCGGGCTTCAGGTCTGGCGCGGCCTGGCGCAGCATCTCGGTATCCACCGCGCCGGGGCTGACCGTCAGCACGCGAATGTGGTAGGGCTGGCCCTCGACGGCCAGAATCTCGCTCAGCCCGGCGACGGCATATTTGGAGACGTTATAGGCGCTCAGGCCGGGAAACTTTTCCACGTTGGGGAAGCCGGAGAGCGAGGAGATATTGATGATCACGCCGCCGCCCTGCGGAATCATCACGTCGAAGGCGCGCCGACAGCACAGCACCGCCCCGCGCAGGTTTACGTCCATCACCCGATCCCAGGTTTCGATCCGCATCTCGGCAAAAGGCTGCTTGACCAGCGTGGCCGCCGCGTTGATCAGGACATCCACCCGCCCAAAGTGTTCCAGCGTCGAATCGAAGAGCGCGCCGACATCCCCTGCTTTGCTCACATCGCAGCGAATGCCCAGCACGCTGCCGCCCTGCGCGCTGATCAGGCGCGCTGTCTCCTGAATCTGGCTGACCGTGCGGGCGCAGATGACGACGTGATAGCCGCGCGCGGCGAAGTGCTGCGCGGTGGCCCGCCCGACGCCGCGCCCGCCGCCCGTGATGAGCGCGACAGGCTGAGCAGTGAGTGCTGTGTTCATGCCAGGCATTATAGCACGCGGCTGCTGCGTGTAGCGCCGCCGTTCCTGGCCTGCCGCCAGGCGATCATTTCTGCGCGGCTGGCGCCACAACGGTCCAGGCGCCCTGGTGATAGCGCAGGATCGCGCCGTTCACATCGACGATCCAGCCATCGCTGGCCGAAACCATCGACACAGTGGGCGCATCACTCATTACCGCCTGCTGCCCATTGACCTGCGTCCAGCGCCCGCCAGTGTAGTGCAGAACGAGATTGGTGCTGTTCACGACCGGCTGGCCGTTGGGCGTGACCACTGTCCCTACCGCCCAGCCGTCGTTGGAGCTATCCAGCGAGAGGCCAGTCACGTTCATCGGCTGCGTGAAGGTCTGGATGGCTGTCCAGGTCTTGCCATTATAGTGCGCGAAGGCGGTATCACCTCCATAGGCAGAGAACGCATCTTTTGCGCCACTGGAAGGGAGCTTTAATCCAACGGCCCAGCCATCCGTCGGCGAGGTCATCGAGATCAGGCCGACGCTGTAGATTCCAGGGATGCTCTGGGAGGTCCAGGTGTTCCCGTTGTAGTGCCAGACCGGCCCATCAAACTGCGGCTGTTCAACGATCCAGCCATCCGTCGGCGAGGTCATCACAATGTGATTCAACGAGTTTCCAGCGAGCGGCACACTCGCCCAGACGCCCCCGCTGTAATGCAGCAGCACGCTGGCCTGGGAGGGCGTATCCCCGACGGCCCAGCCATCGCTGGCCGAAAGCATTGCCAGGCCATTCAGTTGATCGCCGGAGAGGGTTTTCTGCACTGTCCAGATGCCGCCCGTATAATGGAGAATCAGGCCGAAAAGGTTATTGCTGAAGTCCGTATAGCTGCCAACGGCCCAGCCTTCAGTCGCCGAAACCATCACCACCTGGGCCAGCGTCGCCTCGCCATGCGGCAACGCCCCGCCGGTAGGGTTAGTGATGCGCTCCCACTGCCCGCCAGTATAGTGCAGGATCAGCGGGTCCACAGAGCCGCCGCCAACGGCCCAGCCATCGCTGGCCGAAACCATCGAGATGCTGTTCAGCGTGTCGCCGAAGGTCGGCGTATAGGCGATGGGCTGAGGGAGCGCGGTGATTCCGGGCGTGGGAGATGAGAGCGCGGTGCTTCCGGGCGTGGAAGATGGATGCTGGCCTGCCCCTGGCGGCGTGGGAGCGTGACTTTTCAGCACCGCCACGCTGATTACCGCGATCAGCACGACGGCGGCCAGGGCACTGATCGCTGAGATGAGACCATACCTGCGCCGCGCGCGCGGCGCAGGCTCTGGCAGCGGGCGCGCGAGCGACCAACGGGAGCGAGAGGGGCGGCGCCCGGCGCCGTCCAGCGCCCGCCGCCGTAGGTGCGACGGGCGTCGGCTGCCCGGCGAAGCTGACCGGGCGGGCAGGGCGGGGGATCCGGCGCGCGGGCGAGCGGGCTGTCTGATGATGGCGCTGATCTCGTCGGGCGAGAGCGGATTGCGTGCGGGAGGCGCGAAATGCCGGGCCAGCAGATCGTCCAGCCAGTGATAGCTGTCCAGTTCATAGCGGCACTGCGCGCAGGTTTCCAGGTGGGCCTGCAATGCCGAGGCAGCCTGAGGGGGCAGGCGCTTCTGGGCGACGACCTGCGCCAGCAGCGGGGCCACAGCGGCGCAGGCCGACGCCGGGCGCGGTTGAGTCTGGTGATGGTTCAACATCGGTAGGTGTCCTCCCGGCGGTTGGCTGGCTGGGCCTGCGCTTCCTGGGCGAGATAGGCGCTGCGCAGGCGTTGTTTGGCATGAAAGAGCCGCTTGTAGATCGTGTCGGGGGTGGTTCCGAGAATGACGCCCACTTCGGCGGCGCTCAAGCCCTGCACCACGCGCAGCAAAAGACAGGCGACATCCTCTGGCGCGAGGCTGGCAAGCGAGGCGCTCAGCAGTTCGCGCTCGGCGATCTCGGACTCGAAAGAGTCGGCACGGTCGGGATAGTCGGGGTGGGAGGCGCTGCGCGCCTCCAGCGACTCGAAGGCGATCAGCCGCTGGCGCCGCAGGGCCGAGATGGCTCGATGATAGGCGACCTGAAACAGCCAGGGTTTGATCTCTTCCGGCTGGGTCCCTCCCGTGAACGGCGGCTCCTGCCGACTGGCAAAACGCCAGGCTTGATAAAAGGTGTCCTGGGTGAGATCGTGCGCCTGTTCGCTGTGCTGCACCAGCCCATAGATAAATCCAAAAATAGCGCGTTGATAGCGATTCACCAGCGCGGTAAACTCCGTCGGCGAGAGTGGAGGCGCCAGGAGCGAGGGATCATTCATGCTCATCACCTCTTTTTTGTTGCCATGTCGCTAGAGGTGAAGCGCGCGAGGCAGCAAAATTGGACAGGTTGATGAGGCTATTTTAGAGGAATGTGAGCTAGAACACAAATGCAGAACGGGCCAGCGCCGCATACTTCTATGCGGCGCTGGCCCGTTTGCTTACGGGGGCAGGACTTTTACTGCTGCGGCCACTGGCCCGGCGGCTGCTGCGGCGGATACTGGCCGCCCTGCTGCGGGGGATACTGGCCCTGCTGCGGAGGATAGCCACCCTGCTGCGGCGGATACTGACCGCCCTGCGGGGGATAGCCACCCTGCTGCGGTGGATACTGCGTGCCGGGGCCACCCATCGGCCCGCCCATCGTAGAATTCCAGGCCATCGCGTTCTTATAGGCAATGTCGCCCACCACTGGCAGCTTGAACCACTGGCCGTTGTACGCCTGGACGGCGGCATAGATCGCCCCGATCACCCAGACAAGCCAGAGCAGGTAGCCGATAAAGAACACGTAGGGGATGAAATCGAAGATGAAGCCCAAAATCCAGAAACCGACTCCGTAGAGCAGCGACTGGAGCGCGTGGAAGCGCACGAACTTGTTCTGCTTCTCGATGAAGAAGAAGATCAAGCCGATGATCCAGAAGTAGCTCAGCGCGCCGGCCACATTGGGGTCCATCCCAATTGAACTCGGCCCTAGCTGCTGGGCAATGGCGCTCTTCATTACGGGTTGCTGGTAGCCTGGCGGTGGATAGCCCGGCTGATAGCCTGGCGGGGGCTGCTGATAGCCCTGCTGACCCGGCGGAGGATATTGGGGTTGCTGGGGTTGCTGGTTGGGATCGTAAGCCATGTGCCAGTTCCTCTCTTTGTTGTACAAATGCTGTGATGGCGCCAAAGGAAGCCAAGCCCTCTTCCAGCATACATGAAGAACAACGCTCTGTCTAGAGTAGATTCGCGTAGGCGGTTCTCTACAAACAGTAAGCCACTCCGTCTTTCTTTACGAAAGAGGAGTGGCTCGCGTTGCATGCGCGGGCGGAAGATTCGCGCCTGCGGGGGCGGCGAATAATGCCGTTTGCTGTTTCGAGTAGGACAAGCCCGCCAGTCGGGCCGCCCGCCGGCCATTTTAATGGCCGCTAGGGGCGTGCCGCCAGGGACATGGTGGCCGCCAGGCCGTAGCGGAGAATTCATTCTCCGCTACGGCCTGGCTCAAAAATAAAACATCTTTAATCGCCGAGGGGCTGGACTGGCGGTTCCTGGCTATGGAACTTGATCGCCGATTCCTCCGGCAGAATCGTCATCGGGCTGGGAATGGGCAGATGCTCTTCTGCGTGATCTTCGACCTCGACCAGATCGAGGGTTTCGGGCGCAACTGGCGGCACGGCGTGGTCCGTCGCCGTCTGCGCCACCGCAGGCTCTGTTTCCTCGCCCGCTTGTGGCGCGCTGCCCTCGTCCTCTTCTATCGCTGGCAGCAAGGCTTCGCGCACGACTTCATCCATCGACTTTACGTAGGTGAAGCGCATGTCGTTGCGAATCTTGGCCGGAATCTCTGGCACGTCCTTGCGGTTCTCCTCTGGCACCAGGATGTCGCGGATGCCCACGCGATGCGCCGCCAGTGCCTTCTCTTTGAGGCCGCCGATGGGCAGCACGCGCCCGCGCAGGGTGATCTCGCCAGTCATCGCCAGGTCGTTGCGCACGGGCCTGCGCGTCAGCGCGGAGATGATCGCGGTCGCAATTGTGATCCCCGCCGAGGGGCCGTCCTTGGGGATCGCGCCTTCGGGCAGATGGATGTGCAGGTCCATCTGGTCGGCAAAATCCTCCGGCACCTTCAGTTCGTAGGCGCGCGAGCGGATATAAGAGAGCGCGGCGCGCGCCGACTCCTGCATTACGTCGCCAAGCTGCCCTGTCACCTGAAGCGAGCCTTTGCCTGGCATCGTGACGACCTCAACTGGCAGCAGCGTGCCGCCATGCTCGGTCCAGGCCAGCCCGGTGGCGACGCCGATCTGCCCGCGATCAACGGCGTGGTCGGGCGAGTAGCGCGGGATGCCCAGATACTGCTCGACATTCTGCGTCGTCAGGCGCAGGTGGCTCTCTGGCTTGAGCAGGATGCGCCGCGCCGACTTGCGACAGATCGCCGCGAGTTGCCGCTCCAGGCTGCGCACGCCCGCCTCGCGGGTGTAGCGCGAGATGATGTAGCGCATCACCTTCGGGCTGATCTGCACCTGCTTATCGCTCAGGCCATGCTCGCGCAAGACCTTGGGCAGCAGATACGTCCGCCCAATCGCCGCCTTCTCTTCTTCGGTATAGCCGGGGATTTCCACAATATCCATTCGGTCAGCCAGCGCGCGCGGAATCTGATAGCGCACGTTGCCGGTGCAAATAAAGAAGACCTCGGAGAGATCGTAGGCCAGTTCCAAATAGTGATCGGTGAAGGTGTTGTTTTGTTCGGGGTCCAGCACCTCCAGCAGCGCCGCCGAGGGGTCGCCGCGATAGTCGGAGGCCATCTTGTCGATCTCGTCGAGCAGGAAGACCGGGTTGCGCACGCCGACGGTTTTCATCGCCTGGATGATGCGCCCAGGCAGGGCGCCGACATACGTCCGGCGGTGGCCGCGAATCTCGGCCTCATCATGCACGCCGCCCAGCGAGATGCGGGCGAACTTGCGCCCCAGCGCGCGGGCGATTGAATGGCCCAGCGAGGTCTTGCCCACGCCTGGCGGTCCGATCAGGCAGAGGATCGGGCCTTTGTGCCCCGTCGCCTTCGCGCCGTTGCCGTTCTCGCGCTCCTCGCGCAGCATGCGCAACTGGCGCACGGCCAGGAACTCGATGATGCGCTCCTTGACCTTCTCCAGCCCGTAGTGATCCTCGTCCAGCACCTGCTGCGCGTAGGCAATATCCAGCCGATCTTCGGTACGCTCGCTCCAGGGCAAGGCTAAGACCCAATCAAGATAATTGCGTAAAACGACCAGTTCGGCGGAATGCTGGGGCATGCGCTCCAGCCGATCAATCTCTTTGCGTACCTTGGCTTCGGCCTCTTCGGGCAGCCCCTTCTGCGTCAGGCGGTCGCGCAGTTCCTGCACCTCGCTGACCGTGTCGTGGCCCAGTTCTTCTTGAATCGCGCGCAGTTGCTCTTTGAGATAATATTCCTTTTGATTTTTGTCCACCTGTTGGCGCACGCGCTGGCGAATCTTGGCTTCCAGTTCCAGCACTTCAATCTCATTGCCCAGCACCACACAGATTTTTTCCAGCCGCTCCAGTGGGTCCAGCGTGTCGAGCAGGTCAAGCTGGGTCAGATGCTCGCTGACGACATGGGCCGAGAGGACATCGGCCAGGCGCGCCGGATTTTTGAGGCTGATCACCGAGGTGATGTCTTCATTGGAGAAGCGCCGATTCAGTTGGGCAAATTTCTCGAAGAGGCTGATCGCGTGGCGCACCAACGCTTCAGACTGTGGGCCGCTGGAGGTTGGCTCAACGGGCTTGTGAACCTCCGCCTTGAGGAATGGGTCGGTTTCGCCATATTGGATGATCTTGACCCGCCGGACGCCCTCGACCACCAGTTGGATGGTGTTTTCCTGGGGTTGGCGCTGAAAGCTGATGATGTCTACCAGCGTTGCGGTGGCATAGATGTCGTCAGGCTGTGGGTCGTCCAGTTCCGCCTTCATTTGCGTGGCGGCGATGAACTGGCGATCATTGGCGATCGCTTCTTCGACGGCTCGTATCGACTTCTCCCGCCCGATGGTCAGTGTGACACGGGTGCGGGGGAAGACCACCGTGTTTTTGAGCGGCACCAGCGGATAGTGACGGTTGTTCCGTGGTTCCTCAACCAGTTCCGGTTGAGAAAGCTGCTCATGTTCGGCCATTCTGGCATCCTCGCTAGCCTGTGGGTAAGGTATTCTAGTGAAGCTCTCTATTCTTTCATAACGAGCATATCGCTGATCTGATGTTCGCATAGCCCAAAAAGATGACTCAGGTCTCAGGAAGCATCCTACAACCTACCGAGCGCCTGAGTCGGCTTCAAGTTATGCGGGCGGTTACAACCGCGCCTACGGGCGGCCAGAGGCCGCCATGAAACCCGCCTGCGCGGGTTAAGACGAACACAGCCATGCCTGGGGCGGGGAACCTGCGCAGGCAGGTTTCATGGCGTAGCCCTTAGGCGCGGTTTCAACCGTCTGCTACGCGGATTCATCCTCCAGCAGTTCGGCCTGACGCTGCTCGTTGCGCGTCAGCAGCGCGGGCTTGATGCTCTGGCTGATCACTTCCCCGTTGATGACCACCTTCTTCACATCCGTGCGCGAAGGTAACTCATACATCACATCCAGCAAGACTTCCTCGATGATCGTGCGCAGGCCACGCGCGCCGGTCTTGTGCTTGAGCGCGCTTTCGGCGGCAGCATCCAGCGCTTCTGGCGTGAAGACCAGTTCGACGCGATCAAGCTGAAGGAACTTCTGATACTGCTTGATGATCGCGTTCTTGGGTTCGGTCAAGATACGCACCAGCGCTGCCTTGTCCAGATCCTCCAGGCTGACGACAACTGGCAGACGGCCTACAAACTCTGGGATCAGCCCAAACTTGAGCAGGTCTTCGGGGATCAGATGGGAGAGCGCGGCGGTGGTGGCGGCGGGCGAGTCGTCGAGAGTGGCTTTGAACCCCATCGTCTTGTTGCTGCCTAGCCGCTGCTCGACAATCTTGTCGAGACCCTCAAAGGCGCCGCCGCAAATAAAGAGAATGTTCGCGGTGTTGATCTGAATGAAATCCTGGTGCGGATGCTTGCGCCCGCCCTGGGGCGGAACGTTCGCCACCGTGCCTTCGATGATCTTGAGGAGCGCCTGCTGCACGCCCTCGCCGGAGACATCGCGCGTGATCGACGGGTTATCCGCCTTGCGCGCGATCTTATCGATCTCGTCGATATAGACGATGCCCCGCTCGGCGCGGGCGATGTCAAAGTCGGCCATCTGGATCAGCCGCAGCAGAATGTTTTCCACATCTTCGCCCACGTAGCCCGCTTCGGTGAGCGCCGTCGCGTCGGCGATGCAGAAAGGCACATCCAGAATCTTGGCGAGCGTCTGCGCCAGCAGCGTCTTGCCGCAGCCAGTGGGGCCGATCAAGAGGATGTTGCTCTTGCCCAGTTCCACGTCATCGATCTGCATCCCGGCGTTGATGCGCTTGTAGTGATTATAGACCGCAACGGAGAGCGTCTTTTTGGCTTTCTCCTGGCCGATCACGTAGCTGTTGAGCTGCTCGCAAATCTTCTTGGGTGTCGGCACCTTGCTGCTCGTGCCGCGCGCCTTCGGCGTGACGGTGGTATGCTCTTCCTCGATAATCTCGCGGCAGAGGTCAATGCACTCGTCACAGATATAGACGCCTCCTGGCCCGGCAATCAATCGCTGCACCTGATCTTGACTCTTGCCACAAAACGAGCAGCGATAAGTCATGCGGCTTCCTTTGGTGGTACTTGGCATATGCTCCTCTGCTTTTAGATGTTGGCTCCGCTTTCCTCAGCTTCTGGGGCCGGACTGGCGATGTCTGGCTCGGTCAGTGCTGCGGTCGCGGGAGCGGGGCCTTCCTCTGTTTCCGTTTGTGGCTCGGTTACGGGTTTCGTCGCGTTTTCGATCAAGAAGGCGCGGGCTTTGTCACGCTTGATGCTTGCCTCCAGCCGCTGCCGCGCGGTGGCCGAAAGCTGGTTGACTCGCTGAGGGCGCGCCGCGCCCAGGCGAGCGTAGAGATCAAGCAGGGATTGCAGTTCAGTGGGGCTAACAGTCAAATGCTCCTGGTCGGCAATGGCCTCCAGGACCAGATCGGTGCGGGCGTGCCGTTCGGCTTCGGGTTCGAGTTCTTTCTTATAATCTTCGGCGCTCTTCTGGCTGAGCATGAGGAACTGGTCCATGCTCATCTGCTGCTGTTGCAGCAAATGCTCCATCTGATGATAGAGTGAATCGGCCTCTTCTTCGACCAGAATGTGGTGCAGGTCCACTTTGGCCTGCTCGGTGGCTGCGTCCAGAATCTTGGCCTCCAGATCGCGCTGCGCCTGGGTCGTGCGGCTCTGGAGCAGTTGCTTGTGTATATCCGCGCGCAGTTCGTCAAGGGTCTGATACTTCCCGGCGCCCCTGGCGAGGTCGTCGTCCAGGGGGGGCAGGTCTTTCTGCTTCACGGCCTTGATCGTGACGGTATACTGCGCCTCTTTGCCTGCCAGGTCCGTATTCGTATAATCTTCAGGGATGGTTGTCGTAAACTCTTTGGTCTCGCCCTCCTGCATCCCCACGACCTGCGCGTCCATCCCGCTGAACAGCCCTGAGCGCTCGTCGCTCAGCTCGAACTCGTTGTCCTTCAGGTCGCTGATAGTCCGCTCGCCGACCTTCAGGGTGAGGTTGACCGTCACGCGGTCGCCGATCTGTGCGGGCCGCTCGACAGGCGCCCAGATGGCCTGCTGCTCCTGATAGTCGGCCAGCACCTTGTTCACGTCTTCATCGGTTACAGTGACTTCAGGTTTCTCGACATGAATGGAGCGGTAGTCGCCAAGTTCAACGGGGGAGAGGACGGGAACGGTGGCTTTGAAGTGGTAGGGCTGGCCGGGTTCCATTGGCGCCGCGTCAACGTCGGCCTGGCCGATGGGCGTTAACTGATGGTCTTTGACAGCCTGTTTGTAGGTCTGGTTGATCAGGTCGTCCAGACCTTCTTGATAGATGGCCTCTTTGCCGATCATGCGCTCCAGCATGGTACGGGGAGCGTGTCCGCGCCGGAAACCAGGAACGGTATATTTCTGCGCCAGTTTATGATAAGCCCGGTCAGAGGCTTTCTCAACTTCGTCCCAGTCCAGCTCAACATCCAGAATGGCCTCGCTTTGGGGCGTTCGTTCAATGGTGATCTTCACACATTTCTCCAGCACTGTGTTGGGGTGATTGCCAACAACCCAGGAACAGCATCTCTCTTTAAGAATTATACCATCGA
Organism: Ktedonobacterales bacterium; assembly: GCA_046704085.1. GTDB lineage: Bacteria > Chloroflexota > Ktedonobacteria > Ktedonobacterales > DATBGS01 > DATBHW01. Next base: position 10,071 of record JBJKSJ010000092.1, read on the forward strand.
TCTGGTAGCGCCTGGCCCAACCACACAGCTTTCCAGCGCGGCGCATCCACTCGTCCCGCATCGCCGAAACTGCCCCTGGCAGCAAACGGCAGGTGAAGACGCAAGAGTTAGCCGCGTCAGGCCCAACGCCGGGCGCGGGCGCGTGGAGGAAAGCACACAGGAACAGCGATACGCAGCCGTCCAGGTGAACTGGAGCGGGAGACGGGATTTGAACCCGCGACCTTCTCCTTGGCAAGGAGACGCTCTACCCCTGAGCTACTCCCGCAAACATGGGCATCATGTCAATATTTCAATACCCTCAGCGGGTCGAACCAGTGAACCACCTATCAAGCGGGTGGGCGGTGAGGGACTCGAACCCTCACGTCTCTCGACAGCAGATCCTAAGTCTGCCCTGTCTGCCAATTTCAGCAACCGCCCGGATGGGATGACACCCCAGCCGACCTGAAGAGCATAGCGATTGCTCGCAGGTCCACTCAAAATGATACCTCTCTCTGAAGGCAGGTGTCAAGCCTTATAGCACGAATGCTGGCAACGGGCAAATGATCAGGTGCGCCGGGCGCGTAGCTATGTTACAATAAAGGTGCGTGCTGCGGGTCTGGCGAGCGGGCGGATGCCTGCTGGACCGCAGAGAAAACTGATCTGGACTTATTTCCTAGCTTCCGGCAGGGCGCGTGCTTTACGAGGAGGGTTCCACGATGGCTGATAGCTCCTATGGCGAGGGACTGGGCTTTGAGGTGCTGGCGTCGTCGCTGCGGGCCGACGCGGGCGATACCAAAACATTTCTGGAGGTCATGGCGAGTAAGCTCGGCGGCGCGCTCCCCGCGCGCACGGCGGTGGAGCGCGAGTCACACCTGTTCTCGCGCGATAAGCCAGTCAAGATGATCAGCATCGAGCTTGGGGAGTATCGCTATCAGATCGGCCAGGCGCACGGCACGCTCACCGCCCAGCGCACGCGCGTGGTGCGCGGCATCGCCCTCAAGACCGAAGCCCTGGGCGTCGATGACTGGCTGGACAACCTCTCGCAAGGGCTGATGGAACTTGCCCAGCAAAGTGCCCAGGATCGCGCCGCCCTCCAACGCATGCTGATGTAAGCCTTATCCGCCGAGAAAACCGCCCAGGATCGCCTCAATGCACCCCTCGGCGCAGCCCTCGCCCAGCGCCTCTCTGCCGCGCCGGGTCAGCAGCATGGAGGAGAAAGCCAGCAGCAGGACAAGGCCAATCACCCCTGCCGCAACACCAAGGAAGATCATCTGGGTGTGCCCCTGCGTCAGGGCTGCCCCGATGAATGGCCCGGCCAGAACCGCCAGGATGAGGAGCAGGCATCCGCAACCTTGGAGTCTGGACACGCGCCTGCGCGGCCTGGCCTGGCCTTGTGGAGCATACTGCCCCTGGGGATAATACTGATTGTATGGGTCGTTCATGCTGTCCCTCCCTGAGACTTCTGCCTCAGCAGAACCAGCGCCCTTGCCAAACCCCAGCACAAGCATATCACCCAGGGGAAGCATGCGCTATAAAATCCATCGCTAGCCCGGCATTGGGTCGGCTGCCGCTTTGCGATAACTTGCCAGCCGGTTGCCCAGCCGCAGCATCTGAACGCTCAGCCATGCGGCAGCCCGGCGATCCATGCTCGCACGCTCTGGCTGCTCGCCTTTCAACTCATCCAGCAAGCGCGCCTGCTCCGAGTGACGCAGTAACTCTTGATGATGCCCACGTACCATCTCATAAGGAGTGCGGAAAGAACTGTCGGCGTAGTTCGGTGGCAACATGTCTGGGTTCCATTCCAGGCCAGCGCCGCTGGCGGGGTCGAACGCTTTCAATAACATTCTTTATGGCGCAAGTGTACCTGGAAAGAACCCACCGCGCAGCCAGCGCGGTCACATCCTGGCTGTGGCCTGGCATCCCTCCCAGATGTGAGATGCACCGCTTTACCACGCCGCCACTAAGCCACGCCCCCCGACGACGCTGATCGTCGGGGGGCGTATGTTGGTTGCTGATTGCTGAGGCTTATTTGCCCTTAGAGCGAGTAATCGCCGTTGTGCGCGTCTTCCAGATAGCGCGCCAGCAGGGCGATGCCAGCCTCCACGTCGGCCTGATGCACCATCTCGTTGACCGTATGCACGTAGCGCGAGGGCGTCGAAAGCGTGATCGACGGCGAGCCTTCGCGCGCCCGCTGCATCGCGCCGCCGTCCGTGCCGCCGCGCGGCAGCACCTCAAGCTGATACTTGATACCGTGCTGCTCGGCCAGCTTGCGGAAATGCCGCACCAGCTTTGGATTGGAGATTTGTGACGAATCCATGATCTTAATCGCTGTGCCGTTGCCCAGCCGCGTCACCGCGTCTTGCTCCGCGCCGCCGGGGATGTCCACCGCCAGCGTCGTATCCAGCGCCACGCTCACATCCGGCTGCACATGATAGGCCGCCGTTGTCGCGCCGCGCAGCCCCACCTCTTCCTGCACCGTCGCCACCGCCAGGATGTTGACCTCGTGATGCTGCATGGCCCGCAGCGCCTCGATCATCACGAACAGGCTGGTGCGATCATCCAGCGACTTGCTGATGATCGTGTCGCCAACCTCCTCCAGCGTGCGGTCCATCGTGATCATATCGCCAACCTCGACCTTCGCGCGCACCTGCTCGTTGGGCCTGCCCAGGTCGATGAAGAGGTCATCGAGCCTGGGCAAGGCCGGCTTCTCGTCGCCCAGCAGGTGAATCGGCTTGCTGGAGGGCATCAGCACGCCGCGCAGGCTCTCGCCCGCGAAGCCATGCACCCAGACGCGCTGCGCAAACAGCACGCGGGCATCGAAGCCGCCCACCGGCTGAATGCGAATGAAGCCATCCTTATCGATATGCTTCACAATGAAGCCGATCTCGTCCATATGCGCCGCCAGCATCACGCGGCGGTCGTTCTTGCCGCGCTTCCAGGCGATCACATTGCCCATGCGGTCCACATTGATCTCATCGACCAGCGGGCGCAGTTCATCGATCACCAGCGCGCGCACGCGCTCCTCGCGCCCAGCGATACCTGGCGTTTCGGCCAGTCGCCTGAAGAGGGGAATATTCAGAGCCATGAGTACCTCCCGATGCAGTGCTAGTGGGTTTTGCTGCGATGCAGCCCGGCGCCGTTGCCGTACTTGCGTGGATGAGGCAGGTCTGCCGGTGTTGGAATGCACGTTCTTTTGAGGATTATAGCACGTTCTTGCTACGACACCAGGCATGCTTGCAGCAAGAATAGCCTGGTACATATCCTGGCTGCTCAAAAGGCGCGCAGAGGAAGGTAGACGAGCCGATCAATCCAAAAGGCTGGGGTGGTGTTTTCCCAGATGAGGTACAGGTTCTCGCGCGATTGGAAGTTTTCTGGAAATCAGCATCAGGCCCGCGCTGTGCTGACCGCTGGCAAGGAAATCGGCAAAGTGGGTTGGCATCGTTCTCAGGTCGTGGCTGGCGATCACTCTCCCTGCCTGGGCAGCAAAAGCGAGGACTGCGGGGTCTGGCGCACCGCGTAAGCCCGCAGAGGGGATCGTCTCGAACTCAATCAGCGGCTGGCGGCGGCGCAGCCCCTTGATAATGGATGGTTCCAGGTCTTCATCGGCCTGGAAGCGAACCTGTTCACTCATGAGGCCGATGCCTGAGAGGAGGATTGGAGGTGCTCGCGGGCCTGGGCCATGCGCCTGCGCAGTTCAGCGTGCCAGGCGGGATCAGCGGCCTCCCTCGCGGCGCGCTGGGCTTCAAAGAGGCTCTCGCCCTCTTGCAAGTAGCGGTCAATCTCGGCCTGATGTTCGAGGTAATAGGTGATCGCGCCGTAGACTTCTACCAGGCTGAGGGTGGGAAAGGTATCTCGAATCTCCTCGGCGCTCTGGCCCTCAAGCCAGTGGTAGACAATTGAATCCAGGGAGACCCGGCTGCCGCGTAGATAGTAGCCGCCGTTGCGTTCTTCGATATAGGGCTGATCCATGATCTGAGCGCCTCCTTTCCTGGCATGCTACGACAGCGTGCCGAAAATCCAAACAAGAACCGACACGCTGGTAAGCGTATTGTCGCATACCGCGCGTGGTTAAGCAAGAGCCAGAAAGGAACCCTGCCCAAAACGACCAGAGGACTTGCATTTTAGGTCATGCTATGGTACGATAGTA
>JBJKSJ010000093.1:0-12205 GCA_046704085.1 Ktedonobacterales bacterium
GCTGTAGTTGCCATCCAGGTCGCGCAGGTCTGGGTGCGCCTGGGTGATGTCCTGCAAGGCGAAGAAGTAGGCGTAGTAGGCGTCAATGGCCGCGCGCTCCAGCGAGCAGCGCGTCTCTGGCAGCGGCCCGCGCTCCACGCGCCAGCGCCCGATGGGTTCGCCCTTCTGGTCCTTCAGCGCCGTGATGCTGATCGTCGGCGTGCCCAGGCGCTCGTGCCACTGGCGCAGCGGGTCGGCGAGTGCAGCGGGAATGCTGTCGTCCGCAACAGGGAAACGCTCGCGGCTACGCTCCCATCCGGCGGGCGGTGTGACAAAGGCGAAGCGCGCCCAGGTGCCATCGCCCCAGAGCGCCGAGCCGCGTCTGGCGAGCGCGCGCATATCCGCCGGGGTCATATTCGCCAGCAGCGCCAGATACGGCTGCTCCACGCGCTCCGTGCCGCGCCCAATCGTGCCATATTCGTAGCTGGCGTCGCAGTCGTTCATCCGGCGCAGGATGCCGCGAAACTCGGCCAGCGGCCCATCCTCGCGCTGCATCACCGCCAGCTTTTGCCCAAACTCGTCATAGAACCAGCCGCGCTGCCCGGCCATCGCCAGCCCGCGCCGCAGCCGCGCGCGCTGCTCCTCTGGCAGTTGCTCGTAATCCCCTGGCACGCGCTGGCCCGCCATCTCCTGAATCATCTTTTGCGGTGTCGATTCATCCGGCAGCAGCAGCCAGTCCAGCCCGGCGGCGCGCAGCGCGCGTTTGGCGATGCGCGCCGTCGTCGATTTGGCGTACAGGCTGGTGCGCGCCACCAGCGCGATATACAGCGGGGTATACTGGCGCCCGCCAAAGGGAATCAGCACGCGATGCCCCGCAACCGTCGAGAGCAGCCAGAGGGCAACCGCCTCGTGAAAGTCCTCGTAAGCCAGCGGCGACCAGCGGCGGCTATAGGCCACGTAGTCATCGAGCCACTGGCAGGCATCCGCGCCGATCTCCGGGGCCAGCCGCGCCGCCTCCGGCAAGGCCGGGCAGAGCGCCTGGCGATGAAAATCGCCGCTAGAGGTTCCGCCACCAAGTCCGCCTTCGCGGACTCCTAGCCCCACCCCATCGGGGGGCAGGTCGCCGGTAGCGCCAGCCACCGTGCTGGCGGACGCTTGCGCCGCCTGGGAGGATGGCGCCGCCCCAGACCACCCCAGGACGGCCCGGCTAGAAACCGGGGGTACAGGCGCATTGCCGCCCGTGTATACCGCCTGCGACGCGCTGGCGAGCGGCCCATCCATCAGCCGCTTCAGGCGCGGGTTGCGCTCAGAGAACAGCACGTACTGGCGCCGCATGCCCTCCACGCCTTGCTCGCGCAGCACGCGGCTCAGGTGCAGCACGATGGAGAGAAAGTCGCCATACGCGCCATCCTCGGCGGGCTGCTGATCGGCCAGAAGCAGCTTGATGGCCGTGCGCGCGGCCACATGGGTGCGCGGCTCCTCCGCCGCGCCTGGCTGGGTCTGCATACGGGGTTCGGTCAGCGAGTTTCCAGACATAGCGATTCCTCCGGTGGTCGCCAACACAGCCACCACCACGAACGGGGCGCGCTCGCGCCCCACCACACCGGATTGCTTTGCGAGGAACACAACAAGCGCGCCAGGTGATCATTGTCGCCTGGCGCGCCGCGAGGGGGAAAGAGAGCTTTGTTGCTCACTAGAACAAGTGTACCATAGAAGTTCTACCTTGTCAAGAGACAGGCGGTGATGAGCGTGTCAAACGTACTTCTCTAAGCAGCAGCGCCCCCTTGACAGGTACGATACAGTAGAGAGACTTATATGCTCTGGTTTCTCAAGGAGAAGCTTCATGCCCAACTCCCCGATCTCATCTGTTGTCGTCATCGACCCTGATCCCAGCTATCAACGCCAGATCGCCTATCTCCTTCAGGAGAGTTTTCAGTGCATCCCGGCGAGTACCCTGGGCGAAGCCTTCCAGTTGATCCTGCACCACCAGCCCGGCCTGGTGACGCTGGAACTCAATCAGCCCGATGGTGATGCGTTCGCCTTCATCCAGTATCTGCAACAGGACAGCGCCCTCAGAGCAATCCTCATCGCCTGTGTGACCACCCGCGCCTCCGTCGCCGATAAGGTGCGCGCCTTCCGGGCAGGCGCCGATGACTATCTCGTCAAACCGCTGCTGCCCACGCTCTTCTATGGGCAAATGCTGCTGCTGCGGCGTGCCGGGCACATTGCGCGGAATGTTTCGGTCAGGAGGCAGCCCTGATGGCTCCGTCTGAACTCCCCACCATCCTCATTGTCGAAGATAATCCTGACTTGCTGGAACTCATGCTGCTGGCCCTCCCGCGCATGGGGCCGTTCAGGGTCGTTGGCGTCTCCGATGGGGTGTCGGGGCTGGAGCAGGTCTATGCACTGCGCCCTCAATGTGTCGTCATCGACATCAAAATGCCCGAACTGGACGGCTACCAACTGGTGCGCGCGCTGCGTGGGGACCGCGACACGGCGGCCATCCCGCTCATTATCCTCACCGCGCTGGCCCAGCAGAAGGAGCAATTCGCCGGGCTGGCCGCTGGCGCCGATCTGTATCTGCTCAAACCCATCAAGCCCCAGGAACTGGTGGCCGCCATCCGTCGGGTGATTGCCCTCAGCGCGGCAGACCGCCAGGCGCGCTTGCAGGCGCTGCTTGAAAGAGAGCTACCAGACTTGTAATATCGCCTCGTCAGGAGTGGATCAGATGAAGAATCTCGCTTCGCGTCGCTTTCTCCCGCTGCCTGCGCCAGAGTTTTCCGTGTACCAGACCTACGAGCGGCAGCGCCGCCAGCGGCTGCTGCGCGTCATGCTCCCCCTGGCAACAGGGGTCTTTGGGACTGCCAGCCTGATTTTCACCGTGCGGCTCATCTTCACGCGCCCCATCCTCGCGCAATACGTCATTCTCTACGCCGCAACCCTCCTGAGTACCCTCTGCTTTCTCCTGGGGACACTGGCGATCCGCCGGGATCGGACGACGGCTGCCACGATGCTGATGATGCTCACTGGCGGCCTGGGCATTCTCTTCATCCTCGCGTTTCAGGTGTTTATCGACGAAGGCTTAGACATCTACACCTTGAGCGAGTTCCTCTTCTTTGGCTGCGTTATCGTTCTCGTCGGGGTGCTGGGCAACCTGTGGTCGGTGGTGGGCGCCACCCTCCTGACCAACATTTTAACGCTGCTCATGCTCTTCCTCGCGCCACACCCTTCTGTGGCGGAGTCCGCCCTCCAGGACCAGCTTGCCAATATCGCCCTGGCCGCGCTCGGCATCGAGTGGCTGATTGCCGCTTTCCTGATCGCCAACTGGCTCACCTATCGCCAGACGCTGCGCACGCTGGGCGCCGCCTACGAGCGGGTGGAGCAGGCCGAGCGGCTGGATGCCCTCAAAGATCAATTCATCACACACATCAACCACGAACTGCGCACCCCCATCATGGCGCTGCAAGGTTATGTCGAATACTTGCGCGAGACCCACGCCGAGTTGTCCGAGATTGAACTGGCGACCGCGCTGGAAAAAGCCAGCCGCACCGGCACATCCCTGGTCGCGCTGCTCTCCAGCATCCTGGAGGTGCGCCGCATCGACGGCCAAACCGATACCTTCATCCCAACAGTGGTGCCAGTGCGCGCCGCGCTGGATGTGGCCCTCACCCTGATTGACCCACGCGAAACCACGCGCGGCGACCAGAACATTCTGATCATCCTTTCGGAAGGCATCGCCATCTGGGGCGAGCCGGTGCGCTTCCAGCAGATTATGACCAACCTGCTCTCCAACGCGCTCAAGTATTCACCGCCAGGCGCGCCCATTGAAGTGACGGCGCAGATCGTCAGGCAGACCACGCCAGGCGCGCGGCGTCAGGGCAGAACCGGGTCGAGAGTGATGGTTGAGATTCGGGTGCGCGACACTGGCCTGGGCATTCCGCCAGAGCAGATTCCGCTGCTCTTCAAGCGCTTTGTGCGCCTGCCACGCGACCTGGCCTCGTCCGTCGTGGGCAGTGGGCTGGGGCTGTATCTCTGTCGGGTGATGACCGAAAGCATGGGGGGAATGATCTGGGTCGAGAGCAGCGGCGTGCCAGGCGAAGGCTCGACCTTCTTTGTACGCCTGCCGCTTCCGCCCCCGCCCTACCGGCGCCAGACACGGCCAGTCGTCTCAGACGAGGAGGTCCCCTCCTGATACCGGGCGCTCGGCGCGGCGTCAAGGCAGGAGGGCTGGCGAACTAATCCGCGCCTGCGGCGGCGGGCCTCGGTATTCTCGCTCCCGTTGGGCGCTCGGACCTCTCGCTCGACCGCGCCTGGAGGCTGCGCCACAAGCCTGCCTGCGCAGGCTCAGACGAAGACCTGATTAAATCGTCAAACTTCATCAACCGCCAGCGGATGTTTGCCAGAAAAGCGGCATTTGCTCATCAGAAAGTTTGCCACGAAGCAAAGAGGCGTTGAAAAAGGTGGGGAGAATCATAGAAGCCCCACCTTCAGGGAGGGTAAGCGATACCCCCCAGTTGTCGTCGTCTTTGCGCTCGTCCGTTGCGACCTTCACGCCAGGCCAGACGGCGCGCCCTCAGCTCAGCGCCTTCTGCACAAGCGCGGCGATCTGCGCCTCAACGGCCTCGGTCCACGCTGAGAGCGCGAAGGCGACCGGCCACAGCGCGCCGTCGTCGAGATGCGCCTTGTCGCTGAAGCCCAGCGTCGCGTAGCGCGTCTTGAACTTCTCCGCGCTTTGGAAGAAGCAGACGACCTGGCCGTCCCTGGCATATGCGGGCATCCCGTACCAGGTCTTGGGCGAGAGGTCTGGCGCGCTGGCCGTGATGAGCGCGTGCAGCCGCTCGGCCAGCGCGCGATCCGGGGCCGGCAGCGCGGCGATCGCCGCGAGTGCGGCGGCCTCGCCTTCTGCCTTGCCCGCGCCCGCCTTCTGCTCTTGGACGCGATTTCTCATCGCGGCTTTTTCCTCGTCCGTGAATCCTTTGCGCGCCTTCGCGGGCTGCTTTGTCGCCTTCTTGTCGTTTACTTGCATATAGGATTCTCCTTTACTGTGTGAGACGTTTGACATCCTCTCACCTGTGTTTACGTGAGTCAGACTCCTCCCCTCGCGAGGAGGGTTTCCTGCTTGCGCTCGCGGTTGCCCATCCGAGTCCAGCCCAGATGGGTCTTCCACGGCCTCGAACCGCCCTCATATCGGGCGAGTCCTGCCTGAGTCGGGAAACTATTCTTTTTGAACAGGGGAAAATGGGAAAAGAGGAGGGCGACTTCCTCCCATCCCCTGGAACGGGATGGGAGGAAGTCGCTCCTGATTGCATGAAAAACAGAGGCTTTCATCTCCGTTCATTTTGGTTCTCACTCTGATCAATCGCACTCTGGCGCTCAAGCTGCTGCGCGCCAATCTCGCGGGCGTGCTGGAAGGCTTGCCGCGCCTCCTCGGCATGTCCCAGGCGTTCAAGCAGCGTACCTCTGGCGATCTGGTCCTCGGCGGCGTTGGGGTCCAGTTCGGCGGCGCGCTCGCAGGCGGCCAGCGCCTCCGCGTCGCGCTTCAGTTCGCGCAGCAGTTCGGCTTTCCTGAGATAGGCCCGCGCATTGTCCGGATCGCCCTGGATCAGGCGCTCGCAGGCGGCCAGCGCCTTCTGCGGACGCTTGAGGAGCCTGCGCAGCGCCGCCATCCACGCCGATCTGCCTTCTCCCGCCCTGTCGATATTCCCCGCGCCGCCAGGCTGCGCGCTCGCTCGGTCCGAGATAAACGTGTGCCCATCGCTGACCCAGCCGAAGTCATGCCCGCCGCGCTGTCCTTTTCCAGCCATGCCTGCTCTCCCTCTCGCTCTCTGTTGCTTGCAAGCCCAACCACCCTATCTACGCCTGGCGAGGCAAGTTATTCACCGAACAGCAGCTTTATGCAAGCAAAACACATCCCCGGCCCATGAGCATTGCGCGCTATGAGCCGGGGGATGCGCTTATGGCAGGGTGCTGGCGCTCTCGCCCGTCTTGGGGAGCCAGGCGCCGCTAGACTGCTCAGGATACGGGTGTCTGGCCCACCTGACCCTGCGCCATCTGGCCGGAGGCCGTCTGGCCGGGCTGCCGCATGCGGAACTGCCCGGCCTGCACCAGGCGCTCCAGTTCTTGCGTCAGGTATTGCACCGCCTGCGTATCCGCCTGGTTCAGATATTGCCAGAGCTGGGGATTTCCGCCGCTCTGCGCATACTTGCGATACGCCTCCAACCCTTCCAGTTTGGCCTGGAGAACTGTGAGGATGTTATACGCCTCGTTGCTGATGGGCGAACCAATGCCCTGATTCTGAGCCGGACTCATGGCACTCATCCGATATTCCTCCTTACTATACACACCCTTGGGTGCTTTCGCATCGCGCTCAACGGTGAGTTCTTGTCTGCCCACCTTCTGGTGAATTGTTGCAGGTGGTGTGCCATCAGAGGCAGCAACGCGGCGGATATGCTTTTACTCGCACAGCGCCAGGATTTCTTCGGCGGCGCTGGTAGGGACGGGCGACCAGTCCATGATCGCGCGGAAGTGGTCAAAGGCGGCCCGGTCAGTGTCGAAGCCGGGGCCGTCGGGATGGGGATAGATGGCCCGGCGCAGGAAGCGCGCGGCCAGGAAAAGCTGCCGATAGCTGCCATCCTGGGCTGCCTGCGTCTCCGCTTCGTCCAGCAGCAGGGTGATGCAGGTAAGCTGCCCCAGGCGATCTACCAGCCCGCGCAGCGGAAGTTGCTGGGCATTGGCGTCCTGCGCGACGATCTCGGCGAAGCGCGCGGCCAGCCGGTCCAGGGCGCGGCGCGTGAGCGCGGCGGCGCGGGCGACGGCTGGCTCTTTGAGCGCGGCCAACTTCTCATGCAGCGCGCCAAAGAGGGCCACGCCTGCGCCTCCGGCGAGGGGCGCTTGCGGGCCTCTGCCCTCGCGGGCCATTGCGCGGGCCACATCGAGCGCAACGATATTGCTGGAGCCTTCCCAGATGGCGTTCACGTCGGCGTCGCGGACAATCTTGGCGTTGGGCCAATCCTCGATGTAGCCGTTGCCGCCGCGCACCTCCATGCTCTCTTGCGCAACCCACTGCGAACGCTTGGAGATGTAATACTTCACCAGCGGCGTCAGGATGCGCAGCAGCGGCTGCGCGGTCTGGTCGCCATCATCCACGCGCTGGAGGGTCTGCACGGCGAAGAATTGCAGCGCGGCACAGCTTTCCACCTCCAGCGTCAGGTCCAGCAGCATCTGGCGCATCAGCGGGAAGCTGTCCAGCGGCTGATTCCAGGCCAGGCGCCCGGCGGCGTGCGTCTGCGCTTCCAGCAGGGCGCGGCGCATCAGCGAGAGCGCGCCCAGGCCCGTCCAGACGCGGGTGAGGTTGAGCATCTCGGTCATATGGATGAAGCCCGTGCCGGGGCCGCTGATGAGATGGGCAAAGGTGTTGCTGAAGGTCACTTCGCCGGAGGCCATCGATCTCGTGCCCAGCTTGTCCTTCAGCCGGTTGATGGTGTAGCTGTTGCGCGAGCCATCCGGCAGGATGCGCGGCACCAGGAAGAGGCCCAACCCTCTGGTTCCGGCGGGCGCGCCCTCTGGCCGGGCCAGCGTCAGGATGACATCGGCGCAGGCGTTGCTGCAAAACCACTTGTCGCCGCTCAGCCGCCAGCCGTCGGGCGTCTCGCGGGCAGTCGTGCGCGTCGCGCCGCCCACGTCAGAGCCGCCATGCTTCTCGGTCAGGAACTCCGCGCCCGTGAAGAGATCGGCATAGCGCGTGGCCGTCAGGCGCGGCAGATAGCGCGCCTGCACGTCCGGCGGCGCATACATGATGAGGACACGCGAGAGCGTGTCGGTCATGGAGAGCGGGCAGAAGATGCCGCTTTCGGCCTGATTGCCGAGATAGGCCAGCGCAAACTTTACCAGATGGGGCACGCGGCCCGGCCTTCGGCCCGGAGCGCTGGCCTCGGCTGGGCCGCGCCCTTCTCGCTCCCGTTGGTCGCTCGCGCGCTCCGGCCAGCCCAGCACGCCATCGCGGTAGGACATGGCCGCGATGGCGAACTGCTCATAGAAGATGCGCCCCATCTCGTGATAGGCAGGATGAAAGACAATCTCGTCCACGCGATTGCCGCGCTTATCATGGGTGATAAGCTGGGGCGTGTATTTATTCGCCTCATAGGAGAGCGCGTCGATCTGTTCGCTCGCCAGGCTGCCCAACGCGCGCAGATGCGGCTCCGCGCGGGCCAGGTCGGCGGCGGGCAGCATCCTGCGCAGCAAGAAGGCCAGATGGGGGTCGGCGTCATAAAAGTTCACGCCGCGCGTATCGGGCATCGGCGGCTCGTCCGTTCCGGGCGTGGAGGCCGCCGCCTGCGCGGGTGGTGTTGTCTCTGGTCGGCGGGGAGTACTGGAGATGGTCATGGCACACCTTCTTTCTGCATTGTCAAATGCTCAAACCACCTGTTGATGTACAGCCATATTATCGCAGCAGCGACCTCACCCCCGCCAGCCTGAATACATGACCGTTTTTTGCGAGCATGTGAGACACGCGCCAGACCCACCCCCGCCAGGCGCCGCCCTGCCCGACCCCAGGACGCGCCGCCAGGGACGGCGGCGGTACACGCGGGCGTGTGCTTGTACCGCCAGCCTCCGTGCTGGCGAAACCGTGTGCCGCCTGGAAGGACGGCGCTACGGGTGGCATTCGCGTGTACCGCCAGCCTTCGTGGTGGCGCGTCCTGGGGTCGGGCGCTGCTCCAGGGATAGAACCACGCCTACTGGCGCAGTTGGCCGCGTATGTGATGCCAGGCTTCGCGCGCATCCTCAACGGAGCCTTCATCCTCGATGGTCGAGATGTCGCCAGGGTCTTTGTCGAGGATCACCGCCTTCAGCACGCGGCGCATAATCTTGCCGCTGCGAGTCTTGGGCAGCATATGCACATAGTTCAGTTCGCCGACGACCACAACTGGCCCCATCTCCTCGCGGATCGTGGCAATCAGTTCTTTGGTCAGCATGTCCGATGGCGTGTGCCCGGCGCGCAAGGCCACAAACGCCGAGATCACTTCGCCGCGCAGTTCGTCCGGGCGGCCAGTCACGCCCGCCTCGGCCACCGCCGGATGGCGGAGCAGCGCGGTTTCGACCTCAACCGTGCCGATGCGGTGGCCCGCAATCTTGATAATCTCGTCGGCGCGCCCCTTAATCCAGAAGTAGCCATCTTCGTCCACCAGGCCCGCGTCGCCGGTAAAGTAGACTCCGGGAATGCGCTCCCAGTAATCGCGCCCGTAGCGTTCTGGCTCGCCCCAGAGCATCTGCGTCAAGCCAGGGAAGGGGCGCGTAATGACGACGATGCCCTGCTCACCAGGGCCACACGGCTGGCCCTCCGGGGTGACAACTGCCGTTGCATAGCCAGGCAGAGGCAGGCACGCCGAGCCTGGCTTGATCGGCAGCATCCCCAGGCCATAGGGGTTGCCCAGAACCGGCCCGCCCGTCTCCGTCTGCCTGTAGTGGTCAATCACCGGGTCGCGATTTTTCAGCACCTGCTTCTGAAAACACTCCCAGGCAGGCGGGTTGAGTGGCTCGCCCGCGCAGAACACGCGCTCCAGCGGCGAAAGATCGAAGCCAGCCGCTGGCTCCTCGCCATAGCGGAAGAGCAGCCGCACCGCCGTTGGCGAACTGAAGATGCCGGTCACATGCTCTTGCGCTATGATCTGATAGAAATGCTCCGGGCCAGGATGGTCCAGGCTGCCCTCGTAGGCAATCGTCGTGCAGCCAAAGAGCAGCGGCGCGTAGACGATATAGCTGTGGCCGACCACCCAGCCAATATCCGAAGTGGACCACCAGACATCCTCTGGCTTCAGGCCAAAGCACCACTTTCCGGCGCTGTAGATACCCACCTGATAAGCGCCGTGATTATGCACAGCCAGCTTCGGGCGCGCGGTCGTCCCGGAGGTTGCCAGGATGTAGGCCGGGTCGTTGGCTTCCATGACCTCGTGCGCGCTGCTGTGCCCCTTCGCGCCCGCCAGGAACTCCTGCCAGGTGATGTCGCGTCCAGGGATCATCGGCACGACAGCAGCGGTGCGCTGCAAGACCACTACGCGCTCCACCTGGCCACCAGCCTTTTCTACCGCTTCGTCCGCGATCCCTTTCAAGGGAACGTCTTTACCCTTGCGGTAGGTGACGTCGGAGATGAAGAGAACCTTCGAGCCAGAGAGTTGAATGCGCTCGCTCAGCGCGCCACTGCCAAAGCCAGCGAAGACGACGATGTGGATCGCGCCAATCCGCGTGCAAGCCAGCATCAAGATGATGGCGTCGGCGCAGGTGGGCATATAGATTGCCACGCGGTCGCCGCGCTGCACGCCCAGCGCGCGCAGGGCGGCTGCGGCCTCCTTCGTCGCCTCCAACAGTTGGGCGTAGGTGTAGGTGCTGCGCTCGCCGCGCTCGTTCATGGCGATGAGCGCGGCGTGTCCGCCCCAGCCTCTGGCAACATGCACATCCAGGCAGTTGTAACTGAGATTGGTCTTGCCGCCCACATACCAGCGATAGGTCGGCGGGGTGGACTCGAAGACCTGCGTCCAACGCTGAAACCAGGGTAGTTGCTCGGCTGCCCGCTCCCAAAAGCCCTCCGGGTCGGTTTCTCCATCTTCGCGCCAACGGTGGACAATCGGACTGATGATCTCCATAAGCATGCCTCCCTTGAACAGACCTGGGTTCTCCAGGTCCATAAACATCACGATGTGACGCCTGCTCGCTCAGGTAGTGTGGAGTGCGCTTACTTAAAAGAGCCTACAGTAGATGCAACCAGTATACATCAGGTAGCTTATAGAAGTGGTTACAGCAGGTAACTCGTCGGTGTCAAGTACCCCCCAAGAAGAGACCCGCTCACCGGGGGAGAGAAGGAAGTCCTGCGAGTCCGTGCTCGTGGGCCTCTTGAGCCGGTGAGCGATCGCCCAGGCGCTCACGCGGTCTGGTCGTGTGGGAAAGGGTGACCCCTGGCGCGGCTGCCCGCCAGAAGGCGCCCAGCGTGCGAGAGGGCTGGCGCGCTGCCACCGCTAGCTGGCATACCCCGACGAATCGGGCAGCATAGCCCGTGGCGCTGGGCGTCCCGGCGCGGCTCATCGAGCGTGGCAAGCCTCGCTCCAGCAGGGCCTGGCGGGTCGCCTCGGCTCCCTGGTGCGTCCCGTGAGCGCGCTGCCCGATGGCGCCCGGCAGCGCACAGGCGCCCATCTGAACCGGGCTGCCCACCAGCCTGGCGGGTCTCCCGTCATCGCCGGCCCGCCCCAGGCTCTGCCGCCTCCGTGTCCCCCCGGCAAAACCACCGCGCACGCGCGTGCCAGCGGCCAGGCGCACCTCTCAGCGGTCCGAGAAGCCGCCCTCTTGGGTACGCGCGGCGCAGAGACCGCGCACCAGATTGGGGGCGACCTGGCTGGCTTTCCCCGGCTAGCCAGACCTCCTGCGGGTGCGCCAGGCAGCCACGCCAGAGTGGGGCATCACCCGCTGCACCCGCGGCTTGCCCATGCCCAACAAGACGGCCTGCTTGCGCTGGCCCTGGGGTGCATCCAGTTCGTGCCACTGCTCAATCGCCACTGCCACCGGCTTGCCTTTGACGGCCTGCTTGGAGTGCGGGGACAGCCTACCACGGGCCAGCCCCAGGGCACGGGCCACCTGGCGTGTGGGCGAGGGGCCGGTGGGCCGACCCACCGGGTGCGCCCGTTTCGGCAGAATACGGTTTGCGGTTGGCCTCCAGCGTGTCCCATACCTCTCTGCGTTCTTGCTTCCCTGAGCTTACTCTCTATCTATTCTAGCCGGGACTGGACAGGTTTTTGACCTGATTACTTCATGATCTGCTGGTATAGCAATATCACGAGTTGAAGTGAGGCAGCGTCCTGGCTGCCGCTGGAAGTGGTTGCGGTTGGACCCCCAAAAAAGAGTACCCTGGTTAGCTGTTGAGGCGAGCAGGCGCTCATTGCCAGGTACTCACTTCTTTGAAGAGGGCAGAGACCAGCAAGGCGATGCGCGTGGCGATCTCTCTAGGGGTATACTACTGCCTGTACGGTTTGGATCTGGGGAAAGCTCGTAAGAGCCTATCTATCGCTACCTGTCTTTTTCACTTTTTTGACAGTAGCAACCTCTCTCTTTTTTCAACCCCTGGCAAAGCCCACATCTTCGCATGGATTTTCCAAGCAGCCAGAGCAGCTGTGTGCTATAATTGGAGCGTGCGTCTTGCGCACAGCCAGAAAAGCACATCGGCGTCATTTCCTTGGGGAACGGA
>JBJKSJ010000094.1:0-6547 GCA_046704085.1 Ktedonobacterales bacterium
CCACCGGGCGCCGCTGTGCGCGCCGATACTGATCGACCAGCTTGTGCTGGGCCACGCTGACCAGCCAGGCCAGCCGTTTGTTTTCAGGGACTGCCAGCAGCGCATCGCGCTTGAACGCCGCCAGAAAGACCTCCAGCAGCAGGTCTTCGGCATCCTCCCAGGAGGTCTGCCGACGCAGCCAGGCAAAGAGTGCTGGCGCGTAGCGTTGATAGAGCGCGGTGGCTGGCGCTTCCTCCACGTCCGAACGGGGGAAAGGTGGTGTCATCAATTCCCTCCACAGACACAGTGCTTCTATTCTAGAACGTCGCTGCTCAGCAGAAAGTGTTACGCGGGGGCGCTATCTTCCTCCTCCATTGGGCCGATGCCGGGCATGGCGACGATCTCGGCCAGCGCGGCGGCCTCATAGCGCCAGGGGCGCAGGTTCGGGCCGCGCGCCAGATGCAGAAAGAACTCCGAGACGCCGTGACGCGGGCGCAGGGCGAGCCTGGCCGCGCCCAGCAGCGTCAGCCCGGCGGCTGCGCCTGCGGCCAGCGCCTGGCGCAGCGCGGCCACCAGCAGCCTGGGATCATCGATCTGTCCGCTGCGGCGCGCATCGGTGCTTGCCACCTCAAAGAGCGGCTTGAGCAAGGCCAGGATGTCGCCCTCCGGCGCGAGCAATGACGCGGCAATGGGCAATGCTCTGGTGAGCGAGAGATAGGAGAGGTCGAGGGTGATCAGCGATGGGCCTGGGTCCAGCGCCCGCAAGGCCGGGTCGCCCAGGTTGGTGCGCTCCAGGCTGCGCACATGGGGGTGTGTTTGCAGACGGCCCAGCAACTGCCCATGCCCAGCCTCGACGGCATAAACCAAAGCCGCGCCGTGCTGAAGGAGACAATCGGTGAAGCCGCCGGTTGAGGCGCCGCTGTCCAGCGCCACGCGCCCGGCAACGGGGACGGCAAAGTGATCAAGCGCGGCCTCCAGTTTCAGGCCGCCACGACTGGCATAGCGCCGCCGTCCGCGCACGCGCAAGAGGGCGTCGGACGCTACGGGCATGCCTGGCTTATCCAGCGGTTGGCCGTTGACCAGCACCTGCCCGGCCATGACCCAGCGCCGCGCTTCGTCTTCCGTCTCGAAGATGCCGCGTTCGACCAGCAGCACCGCCAGCGGGCGCGTGCGCGCTGATCGGGCAACTCAACCAATTCACCTCAAGGCGAGGCTGCTTTCTAGCAGAGAGATTGAAGAGCATGGCGCCAGCAATGCGCCATACCAGCAGTATAGCATATCGGCGACGCCCACGCGGATGAGTCCGCTTCCCCCAAAAGTCCTCTTTCGACAAAAATGACGCCCAGACGTTGACAATCGGGCGACAGTCGCGTATACTTGCTTCATCACGAATCACAGGAGGCTTACTCGCACACGCTTTTCAAGTGACGTTTGTTCTGTGAAGTATGGCTGGCGCCGTCAGTGTATTAACCACTGGCCGCGCCAAATAACCCCAATCCTGCACCAGTCAGGAGTGAAGCTAGAGGGTATTGTACCATTGAAACCCACCAGCGGCTCGTGCGAGAACCCTGTGCCCATCCGGCAGGGTCTTGGGGGAGCCGCTTCGTTTTGCCGCCCTTGGGCGGCACACGACCACCTCTGGCTCAGGATTTCCCTGGAGCGCCGCCCAAGGACGGCCCGACACGGAGGCAGGCGCTACACGCATTCGCCGACCCTCTGTGTCGGCGCCCCTTGCGCTTCAAGCCGAGGGAGGAGAAAAGCTGGGCTGCAAGGCAGATGACTCTATGAAAAAGGACCACTGTCGGCAATTCTGTCAATTCTTCGCAGCTACAAGGGGCAGCCGCGATCATGAGGGAATCCTATCAGGCTAGCGGAGGGTGAAGGCAAAGGCCGCGCCGATGGCGGCGACGCCGACGGTGAGCCAGGTGATATAGTCGCCGATGTGCCCGCTCTGCAACGCGCGCAGCCAGGCAAGGCCAGGGCCAGACAGATACTTGCCCAGGCGCTGGAACCAGGCGGGTAGGCAATCTGGGAAGAGGGACAGCAGGGCAAAGATGACGGCGCCCGCCGTCGCGCCAACCCCCGAAAAGACCATCGCGGGGGTGATCGCGGTTGATTGCAGCGGCAGCGGCGGCGCGGGATGCGTGACGCCAGGCAGGACGGCAGCGATATAGGCCGCCTGATTCTCAAAGCGCGCGGCCCCGACCATGACAGCCGCCCCTAGCTGTGGGATGACGCCCAGCGCCAGCCCGGCCAGGAGCAGGAAGAGCGCGGGGGCAAACATGACGGCGGGTGTTCTGGAGCGAGGGCCGCCAGACTCGGACTCGCTCTGGTCGCCCTCGCTCGCGGAGGAGGGGTCTTCCTGCCGTTTGCCCCAGCCCAGGAAGATATTCCCAGCGGCGCGCAGGGCGGCGCCGCCCGTGCAGATGGAGGCGATGATCAGAATGCTGATCGCCCAGGAGTAGCCAACTTTGCTGGCCGCGTCCTCCATCAGTCCCTTGCCCAGAAATGTGCCGAACGGGGGCAGCGAGGCCAGGCCCAACCCGCCCAGGGCAAAGAGGATGCCCGTAAACGGCAGATCACGCCCGCGCCCGAAGAGATGGCGGATGTCGATGGTCTCGAAGTGGTGCAAGAGAATGCCAGCGCAAAGAAAGAGCGACCCCTTGACCAGGGCGTGCGCCAGGATATACACGGCGCTGCCAGCCAGGCCCAAAGGGGTGAGCAGGCCCGCGCCGATCAGGAACGTGCCCACTTGCGCGAGCGTGGAGAAGGCCAGCAGCCGCTTGAGGTGCTGCTGGAGCAGGCACATGACGGCGCCGACCAGGGCTGTGAGGGCGCCGACCCCGACCAGCACAGCGCGGATGGCCTGGTCATGGCCTCCCAACGTCCCGGCGAAGATGGTCCAGTAGACGCGGAAGACGGCATAGAGGCCAAGCTCGACCATGACGCCGGAGAAGAGGACGCAGACGGGCGTCGGGGCGACGGCGTGCGCGTCGGCCAACCAGAAGTGGAAGGGCACAACAGCAGCCTTGACGAGCAAGCCACAGGTAATCTGGATAAAAGCCGCAATGACGAGGCCATCGGCAGGTCGGCCAGCGAGGGCATGCCCAATCTGCGCGAGATTGAGCGCGCCGGTGCGCGCGTAGAGCAGGGCGATGCCGCTCAGAATCAAGACCGCCGCGATGCTGTTGGTGATGGCAAAGTTCAACGCCCCCTGGATGGGGCCAGTTTCCTCGATTCTATAGGCGGTCAAGGCGAAGGCGGCCACACCCATCAACTCGAAGAAGACGAAGAGGTTGAAGAGATCGCCGGTCAGACAGAAGCCGACCATTGCCGCCAGGAAGGCGAGCATGAGGATATGATAGAGGCTCTTGACCTGCTCGAAGTAGCGCCAGGAGAAGATGAAGGCGACCGTCACCAGCCCGGCGACGAGCGCTGCCAGGCCCGCGCCCAGCGGATCGATCACGAAGAGGATGCCCAGCACCACGCCATGCCGAGGCTGCCAGCCACCAAAGGCATAGATGATCGGCGCGGCGCGTGACTGCGCGACGAGCAAGGCGCACAGCACCGTGACGAAGGCGGCAATGGCCGTCGAGAAGGCGTCCACAATGAGCCGTCGGGTGAACGATTGGGTGATCGCCAGCACCGCAGCGGCCAGCAGTGGCACGGCAAAGGGAAGCGGAGCCAGCGCCATCGGTTTATCCTCGCATCGCGCGCAGTTCGTCCGGGTCAAGCGTGCCGAAGCGTTTTTGCGCCTGCACCGCCAGCGCCAGCAAGAGGGCCGTCACGGTGGTTTCGACGACCACGTCGGTCAGCGTCAGCGCCTGGACGACTGGATCAACCGCTGGCGTGCTGAGTGGGATACCGACAAACACGGGCGCGACGCCTCCCGTCCGATAGCCAATCGTCAGCAGCAGGACATAGGTGGACGACTGGACCACCACGATGCAGATCACCAGATGAATCAGGTTGTGGCTGGTGACAATGCCGTAGAGGCCAACCAGGAAGAGCCAGACCGGCAGGACCGTGACAAGGATAGTCATTCTTGTTGAGGTCTCCTTTCTCGCGCCTGCGCGCTGGTGCGCACCTGAAGCGCCTGTCGGAGAAACTCGGAGAGGATGAGCAGGAGGCCGCCCGCGACCTCGATGCCAACCGATAGGTTGAGCAGCGGGATCGTTCCAGCGGAATAGAGCAGGCCAACCGGACCGAGCGGGATGATGTTTTGCAGGAAGGCCATCCCGGCGATGAAGCCTGCAAAGCCGATGGCGACAAAGCCGCCAGCCCCGATGGCCTCGGCCACCTCGGTCCGCTCCTGCGTGGCAAGGACGCGCAGCGTGCGGTAGCCGCCCGCCAGATAGATCAGCACCAGGGCGCTGGCGAGGATGGCGCCGCCCTGGAAGCCGCCGCCGGGCGTCAGGTGGCCGTGCGCCACAATGTCCCAGCCCAGCACAAGGGCAGGCGCCAGCAGGGTCAGGCAGAAGGCGCGCACGGCGTCGCTGGTTCTGGCGCGGCGAATCGCGCTCTCGTCCTGCGGCGGCTCGACATCAATCTCGTCGCGCTCGGTGCGCAGGAGCAAGGCCACGCCCGCCACCGCGACAAAGAGAATAAACTCTTCGCCCAGCGTGTCCACGCCGCGATAGTCGAAGGTCACGGCGGCAACCACATCGGTCACATGGCGCTCTGGCACGGCCACGCGGTTGAGGATCAGGCCATAGGCACCGGAATAATTGCCGAAAGATGGCAAGCCCCCCGCGCCCCAGATCAAGAGCGCGGCAACACCAGCCGCCGCGACGAGAAAGACCATGAGCCGGGTGCGAGCGTTCATTGCTCTTGCTCCCTGGCGTGCTGGCGCACGATCTGATGGCTGCGCACTTTTGCCAGCGCCAGCAGGATCATCAGCGGGAGCGCGACGGAGCCAACTACCAACTCCGAGAGGGCCACGTCGGGCGCCTGGAGGGTGAAGAAGAGCAGGGCCAGCAGCAGGCCATAGAGGCTGACGACCACCGACTGTCGCAGCGGGTCGCGGGTCAAGACGACGCCCAGACCACCCAGCGCCACCAGGATCAGCAGCCCCGCCTGCATAAACACCAGCACGGTCACACCTCCTCGATCTCTTCGTCCGGCAGCGGTCCCCATTGTCCATGCTGGCGCACGCGAGCGGTGCGCGCCAGCGCGTGGGTGAGGATCGGGCCGGATACCACCAGGGTCGCGGCAATCAAGATCATCTGGATGCCCGCCATTGAAACGGCTTCCACCAGCAGCACGGCGGCGGCGATGAAAATCGGCCCCAGCAGCGACGCCAGCCCGGAGTAGTGCAGCCGGTCATACACATTGTCCATCACCAGAACGCCCAGGCAGGCCAGGAGTTCCAGGGCGACGCCAATGGCGAGCAGGACCATTGAAGCGATCTCTTGCCAGGTCATACCCAACGCTCCAGGAAGCGCAGGAAGACCAGGCTTCCAATCGGCGCCAGCACCGCCAGGGCCAGCGCGAGTTCATAGAAGGCCGTATTGTCTATGCCTTCGGCCAGCAGGACCAATTCCAGCGTCGCCAGGACGGCGGCCAGATTCAGCGCCAGGACGGCATCAATCAATCTGGCGCGCCAGATGACCACGCTACAGATGATAAATCCTGGCAGCAGGGCCAGGGCCGCGAGGAACCAGGGGTTCATCTTTCCCTCCGTTTCATGCCGATTCTGCGCCAACGACGGCGCGACGCGCCTGCTCCGGGGCGCCGGGCGCCAGTTGGTGAATAAGCGCCACGCCGCGCTCGCGGTCGAACCCGATCACATAGGTATTGGGGGCCAGCGCGGTAGCAGCGGTGGCGAAGGCGCGACGCGCCGCCGATTCGGGGTCGTCGCCGCCGGTTGGAAAGCGAACGGCGCGAAAGGCGCTCTGTGGGGGCTGCTGCCGCACAAGCCGCCGCCAGAGAACGAGCAGCAGCACGGCGGAATCGTGGAGGACGCCCAGGGGGATATGGCGCAGCCAGAGCAGCCAGCCCAGGCGCAGGCGGAAACGCGTGCCGCTGTGGAGGCGCACCGCCAGCACGAAGAGTGCCGCGATGATGGCTGCGGCCAGCCCGGCCAGCGCTTCAGCATAGCTGGGCACATCCACGATCATCATCCACCAGCCCAGCATGAGGATGACCCAGGCCAGCACAAAGAGGATCGAGATGAGTACCTGTCCTCGCCCTTGTGGGCGCGCGTCCTGATCTGTCGCGGACATGGCTACCTTTGCTCAGCATCCCCTGCCGGCTGGAAGCCGGCGGTACAAGCGCCCCACCCTGCCGGCACAGAGGCCGGCGGTACAAAGGTTGTCGGCGCTACCAGCAGTCTTCAGAAACGGTTTGCTGGCAGATACTGGCAAAGTCTATGCCATCCGGCCTCGCGCTTGGTGGTGGCAACCGCGAGGGGCAGACCGAAGGGCTGGCTTAGCCCTGTGGAACGTTATAAAACTTAATGCTCGTCACCGTCGCCTGGTTTGACGAGATCAGGTTCAGTTTGAAGGGGGTGTCGGGCAGAGGAATCTGGGTATCCAACAGGGGCTGCTGGTCGAAGTAGAACAGCAGC
>JBJKSJ010000095.1:0-23869 GCA_046704085.1 Ktedonobacterales bacterium
CCCCACGGCGGAGTTATCGAGATTGGCGACCGGGTCTTTATCAATTATGGCGTCTCGATCTCGGCGCACAGCCTGGTCAAGATTGGCAACCGCTGCCAGATCGGCAACTATTCGCTGCTAATGGATAACGACTATCATCAGGCTGGTGACAAGACCATGCTGGGCCAATCCAAACCGATTATCCTGGAAGATGATGTCTGGCTGGGCGCGCGGGTCATTGTCCTCAAGGGCGTGACCATCGGCCAGGGGGCTGTCATCGGCGCGGGTAGCGTCGTCACCCGCGACATTCCGCCTCGCTCGGTGGCTGTGGGTCAGCCTGCGCGGGTCGTGAAGAGGTTCTAAGATGACGCCCAACCCACAACCTGCCACCGAAGAAACACCTGCTCAGGCAGCCACACCGGCAGTCAGCCTGGTCATTCCTACGCACAACCGACGCGAATCGCTGCGGATGGTGCTAGAGGCGCTGACACGACAGACCACTCCGGCCAGCGACTACGAGGCACTGGTGATCTGCGATGGCTGCACCGATAGCACTGTCGAGATGTGTCGAGCCTTATCAGTGCCCTATCGTCTGCGCGTGCTGGAGCAAACCCCCAACCAGGGACCCGCCGCCGCGCGCAACTGGGGGGTGCGCGAAGCGGCTGCTCCGCTCATCCTTTTTATCGATGACGATGTGGTTCCCGAACCGACGCTCATCGCCGAGCATCTGCGCCTGCACGCCCAGGACGAGCGCGCCGTGGTCATCGGCCCTCTGCTGGCGCCTCCAGGATTCCGTCTCAACCCCTGGACGCGCTGGGAAGAAGCCATCCTGCGGAAGCAATACAAAGATATGGCCGCAGGCAAATGGGAGCCTACGCCCCGCCAGTTCTACACGGGCAATGCGTCGGTGCGCCGCGAACACATCCTGGCGGCGGGCGGTTTCAACGCGCACTTCCGCCGGGCCGAAGATGTTGAACTTGCCTACCACTTCCGCGATGAACACCTGCGCTTTTACTTCAACCCGGACGCCAAAGGCTGGCATCACGCGCTGCGCTCCCTGCGCGCCTGGCTCAATATCTCGACAGCCTATGGAGAGGCTGATGTGATGATGTATCGCAGTGGCCGGTTAATGACCTTGCAAAGTATGGCAAGAGAGTTTCACGGACGCCAGGCCTTCCTTCAGAAGTTGGCATGCGCCTGCGTGGGCCGCTCGCGCCGGGTCAATCTGGCTGTAGGTTCCTTGCTGGTAATAGCCCGGCTGGCCGGGTGGCTCCGCCAGCCGAAAGTCACCAACGCCGCCTATAGCGCCATCTTCAACCTGCGCTACTGGCAGAGCGTCAGCGAGCAACTTGGCGGGGCAACGGCATTCTGGGCGCTGGTGCAGCAGTATCAGCCAGTGGCCGTGATGTAACCTGACGATACGCCTCAAAGTCGGCCTTGCGCCCCATCAAATCAGGGCTGACCAATTCCCACTACATGGGCTTCCATAATCTGCTTTACTGGTCATAACGACTAAAGGCTTGGGGGAACGGGGCCACAGATTCCAAACGTGGCACCCCATTCTGCTGACCTAGCTCGCGCAATATTGCCACCCGATGCTGCCAGGCCAGAGTGTAATCTGGCTCAAGCGCGAGCGCCCGGTCATAGGCTTCCAGCGCAAACTCATAACGATGCAGTTGTGCCAGCACGCTGCCAGCGTTATGCCAGGCCCGTGCAGAGTGGGGCGTCATTTTCAGCAAGCGATTATAAGCCGTCAGCGCGTCTTCATACCGCTGTGCCCGAAAGAGTCGCTGGCCTTCCTGCCACCAAAACGCTGGGGACTGTTCCGTTGCCTCATGTGCTTTCTTCCGTGCCCTCATGAAGGGGCGCTCGGTAAATTGATAGCTGAGATAAGCCACCAACGTGCCTAGCGTCAAGAGCGCAACCAGCCGCAGCGCCACCTGCTCGGTCAGTGGAAATCGCGCCAGGTGTGGACCCACCACCTTCAGCACACCAAGGTGCCAGAGGTAGAAACTATACGAAATCAGACCAATAAAGCGCAGCGGGCGCGAGGCGAAGGGCGCGCGGATCATCGGCACGCCAAAGAGAATGCCAAGCAGCACCAGACTGTAGTCAATGCCTGAGAGGGGCAGTGGGAGCAATCCCACTGCCGGAACCAAATCCAGCGCCAGAAAGAGCGCCACACCAGCCACAAACACCAGACTTCCCCATCGGGGCAGATGAGGCAGTCCTGGTCTGATCTGTGTCAGATAGATATAGAGTACGCTGGCAGTCATGCCAAAGCCAAAGGTCGCCAACCAGTACGGCAAGGCCGAGATATTCAGCACGAACGTACCCACCACCGGCACTGCCAGCAAAGATGGCTGAGATGACAGTGACTTATCCAGAGTCGAGAGCGCAATCAGCCCCGCCAGCAACACAAACATGGCAGGCCAGGCGCCAAGCTTCCGCGCTAACCTCACTGCCAGAAAACCAAGCAGTGGCAGCGCCACATAGAATTGCACCTCAACGGCCATCGTATAGTAGACGCCGTTGAGGCTATATATGGTCGCCGAAGAAAGGTTGGACAGGAACACCACATGCAAGGCCACATCTTTGAGCCGCGCTGCTGAAAGCGTTCCAGTCAGCAGAATGAAAAGGAGACTGGCCCAGTACGCTGGCCCAACACGCAGCGCCCGGCGTTTGTAGAAAAGCAGCACTGATGGGCGAGCGCCACAACCAAGGAGCCACCTGGCATAGGGCAGAAACAACAAAAATCCAGAGAGAACGAAAAAGAGTTGGACACCCGTATGGCCGATGTTCAGGGGATTAGACTCCTCTGGTTGCCCTGGAGCAAGATAGCCAGGAACTTTGTACCAGGCATGAAAAACAAGGACAAGCAAGATCGCACAGGCGCGTAAGCCATCCAGCGCTGGTATCGGATTGACGGCGCCACTTTCCGGCCAGAGCCACGTTCGCAGTGAACGACGCTTGTCCTTCCTGGCAGTGATAGGAGCAGCTTTCAGTGTCTCCAAGCCTGATACCATAACTATTCCCCCCCAGAGACCACTCATCCAAGAACACCAGGCATTGCCGGGCTAGCGCTCAGAGGCTACGCATGATTCTCAGTGGGTGGTACGTACTATTGCTAAAAAACTCTTGCGCAATTATACCGGCGTTTTTACCTGCATAATGGTATTGATTTGGTAAAAATATGGTATAGAAAATCGTAATCGAGTTACAAGTCTTCAATAGGCATATAAACAGGGAAGTAATGCTGGATGTAGAGGAGATAGACAACCCTATCGAATTCGATTACGCCTGTGTTAGGCAGGCTTCAAAACGAAGGGAGATGCACAGCCTATCGGGCTATGCCCTGCGGAAGCGAGGATCAGGCGAAGAGGGAAGCAGCGCATAGGTAGCAAAACCGGCCTTGCGCCGGGAGAGGTTACGGCTGGTCAGCCCCCAATAGACGTGCTTTAAGGGCTGCCCAGAAGCATCAAAGATGATCGTATCGCGCAGTTGATAGAAAAAAATGGCCTCAGCCCTGACGGAGCGATAGAGCGCGCGAATGAAGCGCGCCTGCCCTGCTTCGCTGGTCACACCCCCAAAGTAGCTCGGTGTGCTAGGCGGCTGCGTCGCCAGGCCGCATTCCGTCAGCCAGATCGGCTTGAGGGCATCCCCACGCGCCAGCATCTCAGCGCGCACCTCGCGGATGGCCCGACGTACTTGCCCGGCGCTGGCCCGTGTGGGATACAGGTGAACATTTGCAATATCGAACCAGGGTTCACCACCGGCCTCATAGAGAGCAACCAGTTTCTGATAGCTGGAGAGTCCTCCGAGCAATACAGCGCAACCAGGGTCTGTTGCGCGTATCGCCGCCGCGCCAGGGCGCAGCACGAGATCAACGTACTGGCGCAGGGTGCCGCTCCAGGCATGCGGATGATCGGGTTCGTTCCAAAGCTCCCAATAACGCACGCGCCCGCGATAGCGACTGACGAGGGCCGTTAACAGATCGGCAATATGCTCTGGCGCACCGGGAGGGGCAGTGGCTCCAGCGGTTCTGGTGGTTGGCACGCCTGTAGACCATTCGGGCGCGAAGACCACCTGCGGAACCAGCGCGATGCCAGCCGCTTCTGTCAACCTGACCATCAGATCCAGGCGCTCCCAGCAATAGCCAGGCCAGGCGGGGTCGCGCGCTGCCCCTCGATCATAGCGCGCGCCGCCAGGGCGCTTCGGGGCAAGAGCGCGCCAGGGAAGTTCCACGCGAAACACCTGTACGCCCAACTCGCGCATCAAGCCCACCTGCGCGCCCAACGTCCCCTCGTTCTGCTCCGCGCCCCACCAGCTATCCGGCTGCATCACGGCGGGATCGCGCCACCACTGATAGGCGGGGTTATCAGTCAGCCCTTTGAGCGGTATGGGCCAACCCGGCTTGAGTTCTGGCCGTAGCCCCCAGAGATTTGCCAGCCAGCGGCGGCTTCCAGCGCGCAGCGTCATTGCCGTCTGTGCGTGGTGAATAGCTCGATGCGTTGACGGTGATCCCCCCAGAGCGCGCTCCCCGACTCAACCGACCAGATGAAAGACGCAGCAGGGGCGCTCACCCCACCGGGCAAGACCAGAGCGAAATTGGGAAGGCCGCCCCCGCGAGCAGATTGATAGGCGTCAAAGGCGGGCTTGTGTTGGGTCAAATCATGGCTCACCAGCCCCCAATAGACCTGCTTAATTGGCGTACCCGGTGGATCGTAGACGGCAGTATCATGCAACTGGTAATAGAAAATCGCTTGCAGGTGGGGTATTTTATACACTCCTGCCACCAGATTGGCCTGGACCGCCTCGTCACTTGCGGTTGATGCGCTCCAGCCAAACTCGGTGAGCCAGAGCGGCTTATTCTGATCGCCGTTTTCGTTCATGGCGGCACGCACATGGTCCATCGCCGTGCTATCGGCTGAGCTAGCTTCATAGTAGGCGTGAAAATTACCAATATCGAAGTAAGGACCACCCCCAGCGGCATAGATTTTTCCCATATCTACGTCGCTCCCCAGCCCACCCAGCACCACCTGCACGGTCGGGTCTGCCTGTTTTGCAGCCTCATAGCCCGGTTTCAAAATGTAATTCACATAGCTTTGTAGCGACTTTGTCGTGTCTGCATCTTTCCAGGTATGGGCGCTAAGGTCTGGCTCGTTCCACATCTCCCAGTAATGAATCTGGCCTTTATAGCGCATGACTGCTGCATACACAAAATCAGCATAATATTGGGTAGACAGCGGGGTGTCTCTGGGGCCGTCTTTGACAGTGGCCGTCACACCACTGGCCCAATCAGGCGTATAGACCACCTGAGGGTCCAGTTGAATCCCGGCAGCAGAAGTGAGCTGCACGATCAAATCCCAGCGGCTCCACTGATAGCCGCTCCAGTTCGGATCACGCGCCAGAGTACTGTTATACGTGCTGCCGCCCGGCCTCGTTGGCGCCACAAAGGCCCAGACGAGTTCAGGACGAAAGATTTTGACGCCTAATTCCTGCATTAAACTGACCTGGTCGCCCAGAGTCTGGGCATTCTGTCCCTCTCCCCACCAGCTATCTGGTTGGGGGTGGTTGGGCCAGCGCCACCATTGATAGGCCGGATTATCCGTCAAGCCTTTGACTGGCGCATTCGGGGCAATGGGAGAAGGAGTCAGGCCAGGCCCGCCTGGCGTCTTGCCCGGCGCTGTCGTTGCGGCGCCGCCAATCGGGGTAGGCGCAAGTACCTGCCCAGGGCCGCCGCTCTTGTGTGTCGCCAGAATCGCCAGCGGCGAGATCATCACGCCCAGCAACACGGCCAGCCCCAGAATGGTAAAGAACCGTTTGATCTGGTCCCGGTCGTTACGAACATCCTGGCCTCGGATGAAGCGGACAAGGCGTGTAAAATACTGCTTGAGCGATTGCATAGAAGTTGTCCTTTCCCAGACCTGCGCACCATTGGACGCCACAGACGCCAGTCAGGTATCCTCTCACGCCAGAGCAGACCTATTATTCCTGGATCATCCGCGCATAGCGCGCAACCACCTGCGGGGTGACATTGATCAGACGTTTGGAAGCGCCTCCCTGCGCCACAAAATCAGCAATCGCGTGCAGGCCAGCGGCGCGCTCCCAGATTGGGCCAGTAAAGGCCCACAGGCAGGTATCCAGCGTGCCAACCAGCCAGCCAGGACGCTTCGCCGCCATCAGCCGCCGTTCGGCCCGGCGCAGATCATCCACGCTGTTGATCGTCTCGAAAGGCGTCCAGCCGTCCCAATGCCCAACAGTATAATTCAACGCGATAAACTCTGCATCCTGGTAGAGAATGGTTGGCGGGCGCCCGAAGCCTGCCTTGCTGAACATATAGCGCAGCCCGGCGCCGCGCGCAGCCTCGATCACCTCTTTACGAATGCGACCCGGCGCAAAAAACTCGTAAGGACGATAGGGCGCGAGCAGAGCGCGCAGCCCGTGTTCGCGCACCCAATCGCCCATGCGGCGCTTCAGCCCTGGCCGCAGTGTGGCTACAGGAAAAATCACGCCGCTTTCTTCGCCCACTCCTTCAGGCGGGATCAGCGGCTGCGCGGACATTGCCTGCGATGCAGGCGATTGGTAGCGCAGCCGCAGGAAGGGCGCCTGTCTTTCCAGCGTTGGCGTAATCGGCAGTTTTGGCCTGGGCAAAGGCAGCATCTCCGGGTCCATCGTCGCCCACCAGCCCTGTGGCCGCCACGCCTGCGGAATGCCCAGGCGCTCCAATTCACGATTGCTCGCCTCCAGATAATCGGCCAGCCGCCCGGCAGGCATGCGCGATTCAATCGACGCACCCAGCCCACAGCTTGCCAGCAAGATTTCCAGATGGGGAAAGACGCCGCCGCGCTCCAGCGGAACGCGCAGCAGTTCCAGCGGCGCTTCAGGCTGATACTCCAGCGCGGGGATGGTCAGCGCCAGTCCGCCCTTCATGCGCGTCAGCGCAACCAGATCGATCACGCGCGGCAGGTTCTCTAATTCGCGGATCATGCCCGTCCAGAAGATAACCGAGACCAGCACGCGCCCCTCACGCGCCCAGGCGCGCAGTTGCTCATCATCCGGCTCGGCCTCCAGGATCCCATCTCTGCTGGCCGAGGTGGGGTCTGTACCACCAGCATCTCCGCAGGCAAGGGGTGGGGGTTGTGCCGCCAGCGCCTCTGCTGGCGGAGGTGGGGCAGCCGGAGCGCCAGCGATCTCGGCGGCTGTCCAGTTGTATCCGGCCAGGCGCAGCACCGGAAAAGGCGGGCGGCAGGGGTCGATCAGTTGAAAGGCCAGCCCTAACGAAGAAAGCAGAAAAAAGTCACCATCCTCATATTGCCGCCCCTGCACCGCCGTCTTGCTCTCGCGCAGTTCCGATTCCAGGCGCTGAAGAATCAGCCGCTGCGGCTTGCTGTAGATCGCCAGCCGCCGCTCGCGCCAGGCGTCTGGCAGCCAGGCCGCTACCGCTGTTGGATCGGCCAGCACCCAGCCGCCGGAACACGACGCCAGCCAGCGACGCGCCACCCGCTCCGTAATCGTCGCAAAATCATCATCTGGCTGGAGCATGTCCCGCGCGTCGCATACCTCAAGCCCAGCGCCCTCCCCAGCGACGAATAAATTCGCCCGTCCCTCTGGCCTCAGCAGCAGCGATTGCAGCGAGCGCAGGCCAGCCCGCGCCAGGCGCGACAGATCAGCAGCGCGCAAGGCGCCGATCTCCAGGCCCAGCGCGCGCCTGCCTGCAATCTCTGGGTAGAGATAGGCGTCGATGCCCGCCAGATCGCGCCGGGGCTGCGCATCGATCACGATGGCCCTCTCCGGCAGAGGCAGGCCCAGCGCCTCAAACGCGCGCGTATAGGTTTCGGCAAAGCCTGAAACGGCCAGCCTGGGCACGTCAAGCTGATCCAACGTGGGGCCAAAGGCTATTTGACCGTCGGTCAATACGACCGTGTCAAAGCGATGCAGCAGCAGATAGAGGCGCTCGTGATGATGCGCGCCAACCATCGTCCCGCCAGTCAGATAGCCAGGCGGCAGCCAGGCGGGATCGCCGCCGCCGTAATGTTCGCCCAGCCGATAGGCGTCGTAATACACCTCGAAGAACCACCCGGCGGCCTCGGCGGCCCACGCCAGCGTGGCCGCAACGGCGTTCTTCGCGCTGTTCGTATCTGATGTCAGATAAAGCAGTAGTTTGGATTTCATCGGCATGCTCCCTGTAGCGCCTCCTGGAAGGCGGCGAACCGCTGGGCCAGCAAAATGCTGGCGCTACAAGGAAGGCTTGCGCGCGGCATCAGGATTGGCATCAATTGGATTTCCGGGCGACTGCCAGGATCCACTTGGGCAGGAAAGGCAGCGGCCCATAGCGCCGCTCGCTGGTAACGGCAAAGCCCGCCGCGCGCAGCCAGCCCAGGAACGCGCCGCGCCGCATGTGATGGACAATGCTGGCCCATTCGGGCAGCACGCCGCCATGCCGCAGCGTCTTCAGCCAGCGCGATGGGCGCTTGCCCACGTAGCGCGGATAAAACAAAACCCAGAGCGGCACACCGTTGGAGGCGTCGATCAGCGCCACGCCGCCTGGGCGCAGCACGCGATAGAGTTCGCGCACCGCCGCCTGCGGGTCGGGCAGATGCACCAGTAGATCAAGGCAGATAATCAGATCAACGCTGGCATCCGCAAAGGGCAGCGGCTGCGAGGCATCCACCATGCTGGTGATGAGGCGCTCGGCTGGGATATTCGCCGCGTTGGCCGCCGCCCGCGCTTGCTCCAGCATGGCCTCGGAAATATCGCAGAGATGAACCTGATACTGCGCGGCCAGCGGCACGGCAATGCGGCCCATGCCGCCGCCAACGTCCAGCACGCGGGCATTCGGCTTGTCGGCCAGCAGCGTCTGCGCCAGGGCTAAGACTTCCACGCGCTTCTTCGCGTAGATATGGCGAAAAGGATTATGCTGATCTTCTGGGCGAAAATAGCCGACGTACTCGCCGGTCTGAAAGATGGTGCGCTCGTGGGTTGCGCTCACTGTGACACCTCCTGCTCCCATTTCGTCGCGGCATCGCGCGCGGCGCTGGTGGCCGCGCTGGGTAGCTGCTCTGGCGCGGCCACTGCCGACGCAGGCCGCCCAATCAGTTGTTCATAGTAGGCCACCAGGCGCGCCGCCATCGGGTCAATGGCAAACTCTGCCACCCGGCGCAGCGCGCCAGCGCCAACCCGCTCCAGCAGCGCCGGATCGCCCAGCACAGCCAGCATGCGGCGCGCTAACTCATCGGCGTCGCCCGGCGCAACCAGGAAGCCGCTGACATTGTCCTGGATAACCTCCTCAAAGCCACAACCTCTGGTCGCCACGACCGGGCGGCCAAGCTGCATCGCCTCCAGGCAGGTATTCGCCAGATTCTCCCAGAGCGACGGCAGCACAACCAGCCGCGCCGCCTTAATGATCGGGAAGAGTTCTCGCTGGGGCAGGCGCGGCAGGAAGAGCAACTGATCGGCATGCGCCGCATTCATCGCCTGAATCGCCGCGCGCATCGAGCCGCCGCGATAGGAGAGATCATCGCCAACAAAGACGGCCTTCAGATGCGGATGCGCCCCCAGGACCGCAGGCAGCGCCTGGCCCAGCACCTGCACCCCCTTGCGTTCTTCCAGACGCCCAAAGTAGAGCAGATAGTCCGCCCCTCGCAAGGCTTCCGGCAGTGGACCGTCCGCGCTGGCGCGCACGGGCGCGGGGTCCATGCCAGTAGGCACAACCGTCACACGTTCCGGCGCGAGGCGCCAGCCCCGGCAGACAATCTCGGCCAGCGCCCGCGTCGGCGAGATGACACCGTCGCTGCGGCGCGTCTGCACGCGCTCCATCAGGCGAAAGACCAGGCCGCGCAGGCCAAACCGGGCGTGCTGATTTAATCGCTCGACCAGAAAGAGCGGCGTTGCCAGGCGCGTCACCAGCGGCGTTCGGCGCCCTGGCTTCAGCGCGTACCAGCATGCCTCGCCGCCCCACTCGCACGCCTGAATCACGTCGAAGCGCCCCGGAAGACGCGCAATCGTCGCGGCCACCAGGCGCGCGTGCGCCAGCGCCTGCAACTCGCGCGGCTTGAGGCGTGGCTCGGAAAAGCGATGCACCTGCACCCCGTTCTCTTCATACTCGGCGCCCGGTTTCCAGGCAGCGGTGACGACATGCACCTCATGCCCCAGCCGCGCCAGCGCCGCCGCTGTTTTATAGGTATAACTCGCAATGCCGCCAATATGCGTCTCCGGCGGATATTCGCGCGAAATGAGACAAATCCTCACCGCTTTGCCAGCCCTTTCATCAGGTCAACCAACTGCTCCGCGTTCTTGCGGGCATCAAAGCGTTCCAGCACCTTCGCGCGAGCGCGCTCGCCCATCTCCTGGCGCAAGGCGGCATCGCTCAGCAGGTGATCCAGTCCAGCAGCCAGCGCCGTACCATCCTCTGGCACGATCAGAAAGCCCTGCTGCCCATCCTCCACAATATCGGGCACGCCACCAACATCGGTCGTGATCACCGGCAGGCCCGTCGCCATCGCCTCAATCGAAGCCACCCCAAAGCAGTCCGCCAGCGTTGGCAAGACAAAGATATGGCTCTCACGATAAAGCAGCATCAGCTTCGGGTCGTTGGCCTCCAGGTTCGTATACAGATGCAGCCCCGGCAGCGGCTCTGACAAGGTCGGCGGCTGGCGCGTCACCAGATGCAACTCGCAACGGCCCTGGCCGCGCGCCCGAAACCATTCCAGCAGCAGCGGCCCACCCTTGCGCGCAAAATCGCCGCCCACAAACAGGACTCGCGGCAGACTATTGGAGGCCGCCAGGCTGGCCGCGCGCGTCTCGTCGGGCGGCGGCGCCCACTGCTCGACATCCACGCCCGGCGGCACGATGATGATTTTTTCGGCTGGCACGCCATAGTCGCGCATCAGCGAGGCTTTCGTCCAGTTGGACCAGGGCGCAATCAGCCGGGCCGAGCGATAGACATCCACATTCACGCGATGCTTGTAGCGGCTGAGCGCCGAATCGCGAGTGGCAGGATGGTCGTAAAACGCGCCCATCAGATCGAACTGATAGGGCGTCACATCGGTAACAACGACGCTGGGCACGCGGCGCATATAGCCGCGCACCCACAGGCAAAGCGCCTGGCTATTAAAGAGTACAGCATCGTATGGGGCCGCGTGCAGCCCCTGGCGTACCTGAAGCGCGGCCCGCGCCACGCCCCTGGGTCCAGCGGGCAGGAGCGGCATGCGTTCGATCCACCCGCCCGGCTGGTGGTAGGTTACTTCCGTCCAGGTCGGCGCAACGCTGGCATCCTGCTCGACGTAGCGGCGGAAATTGCGGTAGCCCGTGATATGCCCCAGCACCTGCTGCATGAGAAAACCAAAGCGATACACGTTAGCTCACCGCCGCCCCACGCCTGGCCGCCTCGGCTAGCGCCTCTTTCTTTCCCGGCACCAGCGGCCCTAGCAACTTCTTGTATCTTTCGCTGGTAATTTTATAGATCGTCGCCGGTTTCAGCACCTTGCGCCGCCTCAGATTCGACGGCAAGCCCTTGAGAGCATCACGATAGGCGCGGAAAAACTCGGTCAGCGCGTGGTATTTGAGCGCGCGCCGGAAGTTGCGCCCCAGGTTGAGGGTGGTCTTCACCAGCAGCAGCGGCAGCGGGAATTACTTGATGGAATACCAGAACTCATTACGAAACTCAAAATAGAGCCGCCCATCAGAGCGATACCAGCGATTGGTTTTCAGGCGCTGCGCGGCTTTGTGCACAAAGGTCACTTCCGGCCAGTACATCACGCGATAGCCCGCGTCGGTGATGCGCGCCGCCAGATCTCGGCCCTCGGCGGCGATAAAGAAATCCTCGGCGTAGCCCCCCACGTCTAGCACGACCTCTTTGCGCGCCGCCGCAGCGCCCTCCTCGAACTTATAGGCCGTCTCGAACTCGACGTGCAGATAATGCTCTTCGTCGTAGCCATGCTGCGTCCACCACCACCAGGGCTTGCCAGTAGTCGCGTCATATTGCAGCCCGCTGACCACGCCCAGGTCCGGCTCGGCGGCAAACTTGCGCGCATACTTCTCCAGCGCCTGATCTTCAGGCACGGTGTCGCTATCGAGAAACAGCACAATCTCGCCCCGCGCCTCGCGCATACCCAGATTGCGCGCCACCACTGGCCCTTTGTTTTCTGGTAGGGTAAAGAGGCGCACGTAAGGGTAGTTCTCGCGCACCATCTGTGGCACCGGCTCGGTGGAAGCATTATCCACCACCAGCACTTCATAGCGCGCATAGGTCTGGCGCTGAAGCTGAAGTAAGGTGTCTTTCAAATCCTCGCAGCGATTCCAGACCGGGATGATTACGGAGATATATGGCAATTCAGGCGCATCACCAGTGTCAGTCACAGTGTGCTGTTCCCACAGAGGCGGTGATGGTGTTTGCTCAGCAAAGGTGGTCATAGTGTCTGCTCTCCAGCCAGAAAGACGGGGCCAGTCGATAGGTAGCGACGATCAAGCGGAAGGCGGAACCCCCGCCAGAGGCCCTTCATGCCAAAGATGAGAATATTTGCCCCGATTGGGCGCCGCCGCCGGATGGCATTCCAGAAGATATTCCAGGCGCAGCGCGCATTATCAATCACCATTAAGATGGTCACGAAGAGATTGCCGACGCGGACATGCTTCGCATACATCGCCCCGCATCCCAGAGCATAGCCTTTGATCAAGCCCGCAACCTGCGCCTGCGGACGGAAGCCATAATGAATAACCAGCGCCTGCTCGCAGTGATAAATCTCATAGCCTTTGTGTACAGCCCGCAGGACGTAATCAAGGTCTTCAGCAGATTTGAAGGGCGCTCCTGCTCCCAACAACTCATCAAATGGACCAATCCGCTCCCAAGCGGAGCGGCGTAGGGCCATATTGGCGCCGATTCCCCAATGGCTGGTTCCAGCAAAGATCTTCAGGCGAGTTAACCGGCCCTCGGTAGGGGCAAAGCCTGGCAAAAACCCCTTAGAGGGATCATGTTTCGCGCGCCCGACATGCCCAAAGATGAGACCAACTTTCGGGTGCCTGTCAAAAGCGGCTTTGAGTTCGGCCAGCCAACCAGGGACCACCTCGCAGTCATCATCCGTAAAGGCAATCAACGCACCACGCGCATGGCGCAGCCCCGCGTTGCGCGCCGCCGATAAGCCGGTGGAGGTCTCATGGAGATAGTGCAGCCGGGCATCAGAAGCTAGCAGGGGAACCAGCACACGCTCAACCACGTCATCGCGCCCCTGATCGACAACCAGCACCTCCACCGACCCATCCGTTGGCGCGTCTCCCAGGGCGCTGCGCACCGTCAGCAAAAGGGTATCACCCCGGTCACGGGTACAGATAATGACGGAAATATCGGGCGTTTCCGCCCGATAAGAAGTATTCATTGGCAGATCTCACTCTTCAAAAACACGAATTCATCAGCCGACCCGAAATATCCGTTGACACTCAAGCAGCCTTCGCGCTGAGCCAGGGGAGCGGACGCTTCACACCCATCTTGCGCAAGATTTTCGTTCCAACGGCGCCGAGCAGTTCAAAGTCCTGGCGCGGTACGGCGCCCAGGGCACCGCCGGCCACCATATAGACCAGGGCGCCCGCAGCAATAGGCACCGCGATAAAATAACTGCGCGTAAACCACATTGCCAGAGCCATCAATCCCGCCGCCGCGCACGATTTTATCATACTGACCACATTGCTTCGCCCTAACACGCCGCGTGGCAGCAGCGCAACCCCGGCAATCGTCATCAGCGCCTCCGTCGCCAGCAGCGCCAGCGCGGCGCCAAAGGCGCCATTCCCATGCGTGCGCTGATAAAAAGTGATCAGCCCCAGGTTGATGAGTGGATTTAGCACGCAGACCGCTGCCATGACTTTCGTCCAGGCGATCTGGCGATCAGCGGCCACCAGAAACTGATTCACCAGAATATTCAGGTAAGTTGGCACCAGCGTTGCCGACAAGACGACCATAATGGGAATGGACGGGATAAACTGCTGCCCATACAGCATCAGGATCAACTGCCGGGAGAGCAGCATCCCGCCAACGGCCACGGGGAGGCTAAAGCAGGTGAGTAGATTAAAACTGCGCCGAGCCATTTTGACCATCTCGCGGGGCGCTCGCTTAAAGGAGCGCGACAGCGCGGGAAACATGGCCGTACTCAAGATCACCGGAATAAAGAGGAGCGTCCCAAACAGGCGCGTTGGCACACTGTACCAGCCCACCACTGTTTCATTGGTCATATAGGAAAGCATAATCGCATCGACGTACAGGTAGATCGTCAGAAAGATGCCGGTAGCCCAGAAAGGCAGGCCACCCACGACCAGATAGCGCACCAGTTTGAAATCAAGGCGCAGATGAATTGGCCCGCCGTAGCGTCGCCACCAGATGATATTGAGACCCAGGACAAACAGCGAAGCCACGGCGCTGACTGTGCTAATCAAGATAATGCCCCGCCCAACCAGAACCAGGCCCACGCTGACTAAGGCCACAATGGCTTTGCTAATCACATCGCTGAACGAGTTAAATTTCATCTGCTCAATTGCCTGGAACCCGGCCTGAAATGGGCCAGTGAGCAGTTGAAAGACCATACCGAGCGAAAGGATATAAATGACAACCTGGGTATGGAGGGGATAGCCCCAGGCAAGGGCGACAATAATCAACATGCATGGAACAATTAACAAGAGCCGGGTGACAATTGCCACGCCGATCATATCGGGCGCCTTGCGGTGATCGCGCGCCATGTCGCGGACCATCAGAGTGCCCATGCCAAGCGCGACCATCGTTGCCCCAACCGTTGTCCACGCGCCTGCAATCGCCAGTTCTCCCCAGCCGTATGCTCCCACGCGACGCGGCACATAGATGGTATAGATGATCGTGAGCGCCCAGGTGGAGAATTGCCCGACGAACAAGACCGCAGTATTTTTTAAGATGACACTCTTCGCTTTTGACTGCATTGGCGCCCTCATCCTCTCATACGCCAGCCCATTGGACTGACGGCTGTCTATCACTCTGGACGTTTCTGACCGATCACCCCTTTTGGCGACGAAGCAACCGATAGATGAAGCTCCGAAGGCATTGCCGCCTGGCATCGGATGATCGCGTCAGAGACGACTTACGCGGAGACAAGGAGGACTTTTCCATAGGACCATTTTCCCATTGCGGCCTACTTCCGTTAGTATAAGCTCTGGTAAGCCGTGAAATGGTTAACGTCATGTTGAGAACTGGTTGAGAAGCGCGCACTTAGCGGGCCAATTCGATACAAGGGCGCCGTCGGATGCCCTTTCGCAACGCGAGCGTTCTTTTCTTAACCGCTGAGAGAACTTCTCAACACAGTCGCAACCTGTTTGCCCCTGTATCTTGATGTGTTACTGCTATGCTGAGATTGAAGTGATTCTCTCAAAAGTAAAGAGGGCGATAGAGCTCAAAAAAACCAGCCTATCGGTGTTTTATCTGGATTGGGTGAATAGACGGTGACTGAGACTCGCGAGCCAACAGCAGAGATTCTAAAGAAGACAACGAGCATGGTTCCCCAGGCGGGGGCGACGAAGCCAGACCCGGCATCGGTGCGGCGCATCCTGGTGACAGCCTATGGGCATATCGCCGATGTATTGCCATCCGGCCCGGCGCTGCGCGCCTTGCGCGAGACGTATCCAGCGGCGCGCATTACCGTCCTGGCCGTTGGCTATGTGCATGAGATGCTGGCAGCCTGCCCTTATGTGGATGAGGTGCTGATCTTCCAGGATTTCAAGCATAAAGGCTCGCGCTGGGGCAAAGTGGAGCAACTCCTGAAGCTGGCCCAGCTTGCCCCGCGCCTCTACCACCACTACGACCTGGCGCT
The DNA here is from genome assembly GCA_046704085.1 of Ktedonobacterales bacterium. Taxonomy (GTDB): domain Bacteria; phylum Chloroflexota; class Ktedonobacteria; order Ktedonobacterales; family DATBGS01; genus DATBHW01. The sequence continues at coordinate 15,798 of JBJKSJ010000095.1, forward strand.
CGTCTTGCACGCGCGCTCGCGCTTTCTCTCGCGGCTGGTCTGGCTGAGCGGCGCAAAGGTACGCGCCGGTTTCCCTGATGTCGCCTCGCCGCGCATGCTCACCCACCCGGCGCGCCCCATTGACCGCCTGGCCTCGTTCCGCGAAGAGAATCGGCGCGTGCTGGAGGCGCTGGGCATCACAACGATGCCGGAAGGGCTGGAGTTGTGGCCCGCGCCCCATGATGAAGCGGCGGTCAAATCGCTGCTCGCCGAGCATCAGGTCGCCGATGATGACCTGCTGATCGGTCTGCATCCTGGCTCACACTGGACCTGCCAGCAGTGGAGTCCCAAAGAGTGGGCCAGGGTTGCCGATGAACTGGTCTCGCGCTATCACGCGCGTCTGGTGATCACCGGCACAGCCGATGAGCGCGAGCTGGCCGCTGCCATGATCAATCAGATGACGACGCGGGATGCTCGCCCCATTGACGCCACCGGACGCACGGGCATCCTGCAATTTGCGGCGCTGGTGAAGCGCCTGAACCTGCTGATCTGCGTGAATAGCGCGGCCTCGCAGGTAGGGCTGGCCGTCGGCACGCCAACGCTCAATCTGGTGGGCTATGAAAACCCGGTCTGGACAGCCCCGCTCAAGACCGAGCCAATGACGATCCTTCGCGGCTGCGACGATACCAACGCGGTGGAGTACTGGTGCCCGTATCATGTCTGGGGCAAACTGAGCCAGTGTCATCGCGCCGAATGTGTCGGCATTGGCGGGTTATCGCTGATTACGCCGACAATGGTGCTGCGACAGGTCGAACGACAGCTACAATCAGGAGGCAGCGCCAAAAAACAACCTGTTCTCCAATAATGGATGGACCCCCAAACTCGTGTTCCAGAAGACCCACTCGCTCGTTACTCTATTGAGGAAGCGTTGTTTTTTCATGCTGGTCATCTTCAGCTTGTTACTGTATACGTTACGGTGAAGGGGGTTCTGTAGTGAATCGCAACCACCCCGGCGCTGGCTGGACTGTGCGCGCCAGTCTGGCGATGGCCCTGGCAGTCTTCACATTGTTTATGATGACGCAGGGTATCGCCGCGAAAGGCGCTGGCGCCAGCCAGCCCCAGCAATCGATCCAGTCCAGCGGAAGCCAAAGCCACGCTGGCAGCTTTACTGTCTCGCCCAACGCCGGCCCAATTGGCACGAAACTGACCATTAAAGGCGCGCACTGGCCCACAGGTGAGCAGGTTGGCATTTATTTTGTCGATTCCGCCCGCCAACTCCATCCCTTTAACCTGGGATCGCCCCAGGTGCTGAGCGATGGCTCCTGGCAGCTCACTATTGCAGTCCCGGCCACCGTCATCTTCGCTCCTGTGGGCGATGAGGGCACAGGTGCGCCAGTAACCCAAAAAGTGACCACTGGCAATTATCTCATTTATGCCGCCACAGGCGATCCCAATGGGTTTAGCATTGATCAGGTCAGCCCAGACAAATTCACCATCACGGCTGGCCCGGTGGCAAGCACCGACGCAGCCGCGACTCCCTCGAACGGCGTCATCCTCTGGGTAGACATTGGCCTTGGCGCGCTCATCCTGGCGCTGCTGGCTGTTGTCGCCGTACTGGCAAAGCGTCGTTGGAATCGCCGCAAGGTCGGCGGCGCCGCAGCAATCATTGCCCTGGTGGTAGTAGTCAGTGGCGCCCTGCTGACCGTCAGCACCTTCAGCGCCCATTCAGTCAACGCTTCTCCAGCGGTCCCCGCAGCAGGCGCCGTCCTCTATTCGGACAACTTTGATTCCGATACGGTGGGATCGCTGCCCGCAGGTTGGACCATTGAGGTTGGCACCACCTGGACAGTTCAGGTAGATGGCTCGAATGTTCTGGAGCAAACCAGTTCCAGCACAAGCCCACTCTATGGCATCTATGCAGGCGATCCGACCTGGACCGATTATAGCCTGAGCGCGAGCGTGAAACCTGGACCTGGCAGCACCGTCTATGGGACCAGCGTCGTTGCCATTGATGGCCGCCGCCAGGACGCGAACAACTTCTATACCTTGCTGGTGAAGAACGGCAATGCCTGGTATCTGGGCAAGAAGGTCAGCGGCAACTTCACCACGCTTGCCTGGGGCAGCACCAGCTATAACACGACCACCTGGTACACCTGGACGCTGACCATGACGGGCACAACGATCAGCGCCAGTATCAACGGCACGACGCTGGCAACGGTGACAGATAGCGCGTTCAGTTCCGGCAACATTAGCTTTAAGACCCACGACCAATCCGAGTTTGATAACGTCGTCGTGACCTCGACTGGCAGCAACCCAACGCCAACGCCAACGGCCACCAATACCCCGACACCAACGGCCACCAATACGCCAACGGTGACGCCGACCAATACGCCCACGCCGACGCCAACCGACACACCAACGCCAACGGCCACGACAACCAATACACCGACACCGACACCACCCAATACACCCACGCCAACACCAACGGCGACCAATACCCCAACACCCACGCCGACAGCCACGCCGACCAATACCCCAACACCCACGCCGACAGCCACGGCGACCAATACGCCAACGCCGACAGCCACTAATACGCCAACACCGACGGGCACACCGACAGGAATCGGCAACATCAGCGGCCAGGTGACAGATGGATCGGGCGATCCCATCCCAGGAACGCAAATCTCCACGCTGCCAACAACGATCACGACGACCACCGATAGCAGCGGAGACTATACCCTGGCGAACGTTCCGGCAGGTAACTACGCGGTGATCGCCACTGCCAGCGGCTACAATGAAACCTATGACGGCAATATCACCGTCACGGATAGCACGACAACTACCGCAAACGAGACCTTCAACACGCCCATTCCGGCCTATACGTCGATGGATACCTACTTCCAGCCGAATCAGGCGGGGTGGAACCCATCAACGGATGGCAATACCTGGCTGAATGATAGCTCCATCTATCCGGGCGCCTCGGTTTCTATTAACAACAACCAGGGCTATGTTGACACCTATACGGCAGCCACTGACATAGACCAGTGGCTGGGCGCGAGCTACACTGACCAACTGGTTTCCGCCGACTTCGAGGTGCAGAAATACGGCCAGGACGGCTATCAGCATGGCGCGCGCCTGCTTGGCCGCATCACCGATGCCCATCACTTCATTGTTTTCGCTATCAACTATGCGACATCCACCCTGCAAGTGTGGGTCAACAATGGTGAAAACTGGAAGATGTTGAAGCAGGTCAGCGTGCCCAAGTTTCAAACCGGCCAGTGGTATCACGCCAAACTGCTCACCGTCGGCACGGTATCCTACGGAAAGGTCTGGGCCAATGGCACTACCGAACCCAACTGGCAGATCTCTGGCAGCCAGGGTTCACTGAAGTCTGGCATGGGCGGCACGCGCTCGACATTCGCCGACATCAACTGGGCCAACTTCAGCGTCACAGGCGTGACGACGATCACTGGTAAAGTGAGTAATTCGAGTGGCACGGCCATTGCTGGAGCGACCGTCACTGACGGAACCAACACTGCTACAACCGATGCAAATGGGAATTATGTCCTGGTCGAGCGCAACGACAGCGAGACCTATACAGTGACGGCTTCGGCTTCAGGGTATAATAGCCAGAGCCAGAGCGCCACCACGACCAACCAGAAAAGCGTGACCGTTAACTTTACACTCACCTGATCTCAGGGAAGGGGGCGCTCACAGCCTTTGATGAGCGTGCCGACGCATGGCGACAGGCGGCACAGCAAGGTCGCTGGCAAGGTCAAACATGGACCCTGTTGTCCGCCCATCGCGCCAGGCGTCGGCGCTTTCATGTCATTGTATACTAGGGAGTAGACGGGCAGGAAACATCTATGTCAGCACAAATTACGACAACAAACAATGCGCACACCAATCAACAAATCCAGGGCATCTTCGATCAAGCAGCCTCGTATTATCAGGATTTGCGCTGGTTTAAGACGCGCCTGACGCGCCTGGAATATAGCCAGACAGAGCAGGCGCTGCTGGCAGAACTGCAACCCTCCGAGAAGGGCCGCTATCTGGAGATCGGCTGCGGGCCAGGCACCTGGACCAGGGTCGTGGCGGCCCGCGCGGCTGAGGTGATTGCTATCGACATCTCCGCCAATATGCTGGAGCAGGCGAAAAAATATATCGGCACGGTTGGGCATGTCACCTATGTTCACGGTGACGCCGCTGAATATCAGCCCGAAGGCCAGCTGACCGGCCTGTTTAGCTTCCGCGTGCTGGAATACGTCAACGGCTGGCAAACACTGCTGACGCGCGCCGCCGCCAACGTCGAAAGCGGCGGGCGTGTGACGATCTGCACCAAAACGCCGTTCTCGGTCTATCGGGGCACCGGGCGCGAGCGATGGTTCACTACTGGCGTGCGTCGCACGCTTGGCAAGCTCAAACGCCGCATCCTGCGCCAGCCAGAGCCGAAGCGCGATCTGGTCTTCTGGCAAAAATACATCTCTCCGCGCGAGATGCAGCAGGTGCTGACTGAGGCGGGCTTCAGCCATTTCCGGGTCGTGCCAGCTATCTTTGGGCTGCCCATCTTTATGCGCGGCACCTGCCAGTATCCCATCGTGCCCTCCTTCCTGGAGCGCCCCTTCATGTGGACCTTCGAGCAGGAGCGCAAACTGGCAACCCGCTCCCCCGCCTGGCTGCGTCGGCTCAGCCTCGTCTTCTCCGAGGCATACGTCCTCAGCGCCACCAAAAAGTGATTGCCTGGGACTGCCTGGGCGCTGCCCAGGCAGTCCCAGCACCAAGGCGCTCGTCTTAGTCCGCGCGAGCGGACTTCGTGGCAGCCGCAGGCTGCCCTTAGGCGCGATTTTAATCGCCAGCTAGACGGAGGCAGACGTCGTGCTTGCCAGTGAGCAGACCAGCCAGTACCGGGTCGGCTTCATCATGGAGCAGAACCTGGGGCATGGCACCCATTATCGCAACCTGCAACGCTATGTGGGCGAGGATGGGCGTGTTGCGCCCATCTGGATGCCCATCCCTTTTGAGCGCGCGGGGCTGCTGACCTCCCTGCCGTTGGTGCGCAGCAACTGGTCGGCTCGCGCCAGCCTGCTGGCGCGGCGGGCTGCGGAGCGCGCCCGCCGCCAGGGCCAGATCGACTCGCTCTTCTTCCATACGCAGGTGACGGCGCTGCTGGCCGGGGGACTGATGCGCGCCATCCCCACGATTGTCTCGCTGGATGCCACGCCGCTCAACTACGATTCGGTGGGCCAGTTCTATGGGCACAGCAGCGGCGGCCCGCTGGAGGGGCTGAAGTTTCGCGCCAATGTGCGCGCCTTTCGTTTGGCCGCCGGGCTGGTGACGTGGTGCCAGTGGGCCAAAGATTCGCTGATCAACGATTACGGCGTGCCCGCCGAGAAGATCACCGTCATCCCGCCCGGCGTCGATCTAGCCCTCTGGCCCAGACGCGCCTCTGCGCGTCTAGGCGCTGTCGAGGAAAACCGGCTCGTCAAGCTGCTCTTTGTCGGTGGCGATTTCAAGCGCAAGGGCGGCCAGGTCTTGCTGGAGTGCTTTCGGCGCTCGTTCCAGGGGCGCTGCGAACTGCATCTGGTCACACAGGAGCCGATTGAGCCAGGGCCAAACCTGTACGTCTATACCGGCGTCAAACCCAACAGCGACACGCTCACGCGGCTCTTTGCCGAGGCCGACATCTTCGTTTTTCCCACGCTGGCTGACTGCGCGCCGGTCGCCGTCACCGAGGCGATGGCTGCCGCGCTGCCGGTGATCTCGACGCGCGTCGGCGCGATTCCGGAGGCTGTGCAGCAGGGCAAGACGGGGCTGCTGGTGGATGCGGGCGATGGCGAGCAGTTGCGTCAGGCGCTGGAAACCCTGCTGGAGCATCCCCAACCGCGCCAGGAGATGGGCGCGCTGGGGCGGCGGGTGGTCGAAGCGGAGTATGACGCAGGCAAGAATGCCCGGCGGCTGCTCGACCTGCTCACAGCGGCGGCGGATCAGTCGCAGGGGAGGCGAGACTAATTCATGCGTGTGCTGATTACCGGCGGGGCCGGATTCATTGGGAGTCATCTGGTTGATCGCCTGCTGACGGCGCCCGTGGGCAGCCAGCGGCCTGAGTATGAGGTGATCGTTTTTGACAACCTGCGGCGCGGCAGCCCGGCGCATCTGGAGCCGCACCTGGCGCGCGGACGCGCCCGGCTGATCGTCGGCGATGTCCGTGATGAGGCGGCGCTCGGCGAAGCTATGCAAGGAGTCGAGATCGTCTTTCATCTCGCTGCCCAGGCCAATGTCATCGGCTCCGAGGCTGACCGCGACTACGCCTTCACCACCAATGTGGTCGGCGTCTATAATGTCCTCAAAGTGGCGGAAGCCGCTGGAGTGCGACGGCTGCTCTTCAGTTCCTCGCGTGAGGTCTACGGCGAGCCGGAAACACTGCCGGTGAGCGAGGAGGCGCCGCTGGCCCCCAAGAATGCGTATGGCGCCAGCAAAGTGGCTGGAGAGATGTACCTGCGCGTCGCTCAGGCGCGCAGCGCGCTGGAAACGGTGGTCTTTCGCCTCGCCAATGTCTACGGCCCCCGCGATAGCGAGCGCGTGATTCCCCTCTGGCTGGAGCGCGCCCGGCGCAGCGAGGAATTGCTGCTCTATGGAGGCGATCAAGTGATCGACTTTGTGTGGGTCGGCGATGTGGTCGAAGCTTTTGCCCTGGCCGCTGTCGCCGAGGCTCAGCGCGTGGTTGGACAGCCGATCAATATCGGCACAGGGATAGGCTCCTCGCTTGACATGCTCGCCCGGCGCATCCTCGACCTCAGCGGCTCGCGGGGCGGCATGCGTATCGTGCCCGCGCGCGGCGTGGAGGTTCGGCGCTTTGTCGCCAACCCGGCCAGGCTGAAAGCCAGCCTGGGTCTGGAGCCCGATCCGCCCCTGGCCCATCTTGGCGAGATGCTCACCACCCAATAATGCAATCCTTCAGGCACATTGGAACTTTTATGAAGACAGAAGCACAATTGGCGCCCGGCAATAGTTCGGCAACGCCACCAGACACAACCGCACAGCCGCCAGCACAGCAAACGCAAGCAGCGCCTGCTGGCGACAACCTGCACGCGCTCAAAAAGCGCACGCTCCTGATCATTTCGGCAGATGTGCGCCCGGAGGTCCAGCGCGAGATCGCCGCCGGACGCTATCCACGTAAGGATTACTTTGCCCTGGCGCAGAAACTCCACGCCGACATCCTGGATTGGCCCTCCATCGGCGATACGCGCGTCAGTCGGCTGGTTGGCCGTTTTGTGGGCAAAGCGGCGGCGCAAGCCTGGCTGGCCTTTCGCCAGCGCCGCGCCTATGCGGTGATCTACAGCGACAGCGAGCGCGCGGGCATTCCGCTGGCGATTTTGCTGAAGCTGGCGCGCGCCAGCCAGACGCGGCATGTCATGCTGACGCATCTGCTCTCGCCCTGGAAAAAGCGCGTCTGGTTTCGCTGGGGGCGCATCCATTCGCACATCGACACGATCCTTTGCCACGCCACCCAGCAGCGGCGGATGATGATCGAGGAACTGAAGATTCCCGCTGGGAAGATTGCCTTGATCCCCTACCAGGCCGACGAATACTTCTGGCGCCCGATGACCGCCGAGGCGGCCAGAGCCAGCCTGGAAGAAACGCAAGCGGCAGCAGACGTGCCTGCTGGTGCGCCTGGTGCCCCTCACGCCGGAGCGTCTGGTTCCGACGCGACGGCGCAGCCGATGATTTGCAGCGTCGGGCTGGAGTTCCGCGATTATCCCACGCTGATTGAGGCCGTGCGTGGCCTGGACGTGCGGGTGGAGATTGCCGCCGCCAGCTACTGGTCGCATCATACGAGCCTTGAAGAGCGCGAGGCGCTGCCGCCCAATGTGCATGTCAGCGCGCACCAGTATTTGAGCCTGCGCCATCTCTATGCCACTGCGCGCTTTGTGGTTGTTCCCCTGGTGGATGTCGATAACCAGGCGGGTATCACCGTCATCCTGGAAGCAATGGCAATGGGCAAAGCGGTGATCGTCAGCGCCACCAGAGGCCAGACCGATACCGTGCGCGACCGACGCAACCAGGGGTATGGCCGGGTCGAGCGGATGATCTTG
>JBJKSJ010000096.1:0-27358 GCA_046704085.1 Ktedonobacterales bacterium
CACCTGGGGCCGGGGTTATCAGCAGCGCAGGGATTCACGCCCAGCGGCTTGAGCCAGAGCGCAAACTGATCCTGCGCGCTGGCGAGCTTATGCTGGAACGAGAGCGAGACACCAAAGCTGTCCAGAACCGATGGATTTGCCAGCGCGCAGACCAGCGAGGCCAGGCCAAAGATGGCAAGGCAGAGCATGAAGATGCGCCGCCGTCCGTACATATCCGAGACCCGCCCCATCAACGGCATGACGATGACATAGCCCAGCAGATAGCCGCTGACAATCCAGGCCGCCTGGTCAACTTGCGTCGCGGGAATGCTGAGATCGTCCATGATCGGCTTGAAGGCCGTGATCACCACTGTCTGATCGAGCGCGGTCACGAAGACCGCCGCGCAGGCCACCACCAGCGCCAGCAGCGCCGCCGGGCGCCTGCTGGCGCTGGCGCCTGCCGGTTGGTCCGGCGCAGTGTCCACCCGGCCTGACTCTGTTCTCTCGCTCATACCACACCCCTACTGCTGAGGCGGCGGTTGAATATCGACGCTCTCATCAAACTTCGTGAAAGTAAACGTGCGCGTCGTCTGCGCGGTATCGCCCTCGACAGCAATGCCCTTGAAAATCAACTCATACAACTGGCGCAGACCCTTCCCATCAAGATTCTTGGCGATGCAGGCGGTCGTATCAATCGGGGTGGTCGCGTTGGGATCGCCGCCGGTCACAGCCGCCAGCGCGCCAGCAGGGACATTCCCCTCGACCAGCCAGCAATCTCCATCGCCCGATATGGTATCATCGCCAATATTCTTCGGATGCTGTATATCACCCAGGATGGCACTCGTGCCTGAATTGGGATCAAGCACCTTGCTCAGATTCAGGCTAACACCGAGCTGGCTCGCCGACACCCAGGTCGGACTGAGCGGCGTCAGCACCCACTGCTGATCGCCAATGCTGATAAACTGGACATCCAGGGACGACCCGGCGGTCGAAACGGTAGCTGTGCCTTTGAGGGATGAGGGCTTCTTGGCGTCTCCATCGGCTATCTCAACCGTCAGCGATGCCGCGCCCGTTGTGCCAGCGTGATCAAGCTTCATATGAAAATGAAACGAACTGTCCGCATTGATCGCCTTCTGGGCATCCTGAATCAGCGACGTTGCCGAGGGGGTAGAAGAATTACTACCGCACGCTGCCAGCGCCAGCATCCCCACCAGCGCCAGCGCCAGCGCCAGGGTATCCCGCCGTCGGCGAGCAACGCCGGATGCTCTTCTGGAAGAAAAAGGAATCATACCTGTTACCTGACCTTCCCCAAAAACGAGCATGTCTGCCAGGGCGCGCTGCGACGTGCCTGCCCTGAAACATTCATACCTCACCAAGCCCAATGCCGTCGGGCGTCATTGCGTCCATTATCGGCAAAAAGAGCAGCGGCGTCAATAGGCAGTCGAGCGCGCGGGCATGATTGTCGCTCAGCAGCGCCTATGGTATCATGGGGCCATCATCAGCGCCCTGCCAGACTGCCTTCTATGGCACACTAGAGCAGGGCAGAGCAGAAGGAGCGGCTATGAGCGAGACGCCACAGCCAACCGGGCAAGAGGAAAACACGCGCCAGACATCGCTGGCAGACGTGGGCAGGAAAAGCGCGCGTTACGCATCTTATGTCTTCTGGGTCATGTTTGGTATCAACTTCTTCAATTATTTCGACCGCTACATTCTGCCCGCAGCCTTGACACCGATCTCCGCTGACGTCGGCCTCAGCTTTGGGGGCGCGGGGCTGCTGGCCTCGGCGTTCCTGATCGTCTATGCCATCTGTGCCCTCCCGCTGGGCTATTGGGCTGACCGGGGCATCCGCAAGAATGTGATCGCGCTGGGGGTTGGCCTCTGGAGCATCGCCACCTTCTTCACCGGACTGGCAACCAACGCGCTGAGCATCTTTATCGCCCGCTCGGCGGTAGGCGTCGGCGAAGCCGGATACTATCCAGCGGGCACGTCGCTGCTGAGCGACTATTTCCCCAGTTCCAAACGCGCCCAGATTCTGAGCCGCTGGACAGCAGGCTCATTCATTGGGCTGGCCCTTGGCTTTGGCCTGGGCGGCGTGATTGCGGGGATCAGCGCGCATTCCTGGCGGCTGGCCTTCTTCATTGCTGGTGTCCCAGGACTGATCTTCACCTACCTGGCCTACCGGCTGCGCGAGCCACGTCGCGGCCAGGCCGATGGGTGGGTGGCGGGCGAAGCCTCGGCTGAGGCAGCCCCATCCGCCGAGAGCCACAAGGTATCGCTCGGGCGCGCCTTCAGCGAACTGCTCAGCATTCGCACCGTGATTGTCACCATTCTGGTCCAGATTCTGGGCTTCTGGGTGCTGGGGGCTGCGGCAAACTGGTTGCCCACCTACCTGACGCTCCGCTTCGGCGCTTCCTCAGGTCAGGCCGGCATCATCTCTGGCGCGGTCCTCGTCTTCGCTGGCGCCCTCGGCGCCATCCTGGGCGGCTGGACCGCAGACCTCTTCACTAAACGCTGGGTCAGTGGACGCCTTCTGGTGGGCAGCCTGGGCTTCTTCATCGGCGCGCCGCTGATGGCCCTGACGCTGCTCAGCGCCAACTTTACGCCCAAACCCTCTCTCGCCGTCTTCATCCCATTCTTCTTTCTGACGGGCATGATGCTTAATGTCTACAATGGACCGCTGAGCGCGCTCTCTCAGGATGTTGTCCGGCCAGAATTGCGCGCCATGTCGGTAGCAATCACGCTGCTCATCGGACACCTCCTGGGCGACGCCACCTCCCCTTTCCAGATTGGATTGATTATTAATAAGCTGACCAACCATCCGATCTTTGATCTGTTCTACCAATGCCCGCATGGTGGTGGGCTGGCGTGTCAAGACCCTGGCGGTGTCCAGACGCAAACCGCCATGCTCATCACCATGCCTATTATCCTGGCTCTGGCCGGGCTGGTCGGGTTGATCGGCAGCCGCGTGGTCAAGAACGACCTCAAAGTCATCGAGAGCAAGCGCCAGGAGCGCGTGCAAGCAGTGGCATAAACAAGATGCTGAGGGCAGCAGAAGCGTAGCGAAAACGCTCGCCAATGCGTTATACTCTATGGCGCCTTTGCGAGCGCATTCGTGTCGCCTAAAAGCAACCACCCCACACAAAACCAGTGGATTAGCCCATAGACAAACGCCGACGATGGCGGTTATCCTGAGAGAAGACATGGTATACATTCTCTCCTGAAGCATCCGGGAGACTGGCAAGAGGAAGGCACGATGGCAGGCCATATCGATGAGGATTTGGAGGGGATGGGGGGAATCGACGCGGCAACTGGAAGAAGGCAGGCAGACCACCGCTGGCCTGAAGAACCACCGCAGCCTGAAAGCGGCAGCGCCAGCGACGCACAAGCGTGGACTCCCACGCGGGGCTATGCCAGCTATATCTTCTGGCTGATGTTCTTCATCAATATGATGAACTACGTGGACCGCTGGGTCTTCAGCCTGCTGCTCCCCTTGATTCAGACCGATAGGACGTTTTGCAGGCACGGCAGCCACGCCATCTTCTGCATCAACGACTTCCAGACGGGCTTGCTCAGCAGTTCGTTCCTGCTCATCTATGCCGTTGGCGCGCTGCCCCTGGGGCTGCTCGCTGATCGCGTGAAACGCAAGAACGTCATTGCTGCTGGCGTGGCCCTCTGGAGCGTGGCGACAGCCATCACCGCCTTTGTTCACGGCTTTTTTGGCCTGCTGGTTACGCGCGCCTGGCTGGGCATCGGCGAGGCCAGCTATACTCCGGCGGGCACCTCGCTGCTCAGTTCCTTTTTTCCTGGCAAACGACGCGCCCAGGTGTTGAGCCGCTGGGCGGCGGGCGCGCTGGTTGGCTTCGCTGTCGGTATTGTCGTCGGTGGCCTGATTGCTCAATTGACCCACCAGTGGCGCCTGGCCTTCTTCTTCATCGGCCCGCCAGGCTTGCTCCTCGCCTTCTTGATGTGGAGAACGCGCGAGCCTGCGCGGCAGGCCGAAGATGAAGGCGCGGGCGATCTGCATACCTACAAGGCGGAAGGCGGCTTGCGCTCCATTCGGGATCAGATCAGGGGCCTGCTGCGCATCCGCACGCTGGTGCTGTGCATCATCGTCCAGGCATTGGGCCTCTTTGTGATTACTCCATCGGCTATCTTTTTTTCGCCCTTGCTCAAGCGCAACTTCCACCTCTCGCTGCTCGGCATTGGCGGGGCGGCGCTGCTGCTGGCCCTGGCAAGCATCGGGGGCGCGCTGGGCGGAGGCTACCTGGCCGATTGGCTCTGCAAACGCTACGCTGGTGGCCGCCTCATGGCCGCCGGGATTGGCTTCCTCCTGGCCGCGCCGGTCTTCACTCTGGCGCTGCTCAGCCCGACCATCTGGGTCTTCTTGCCCTTCTTCGTCCTCAGCGGCGCGCTCCTCAATGTCTATAGCGGCCCGCTGACCGCCACCATGCAGGACGCCGTGCCACCAGCCATCCGCGCCTCCGCCGTCGCACTGGCGTTTATGCTCGCCCATCTCCTCGGCGACCTGGCCGCGCCTTCCATCGTTGGCGGCATCTCCTACCTGCTCGACCCGCAGAATCAATCCAAGCTGGCCGAAGCCCTACTGATTGTTGGCCCTGTCGCGCTGGTGACCGCCGGCATCATCGGCATCTGGGGCAGTCGCTTCGTCGCCCGCGATGCCCGGCACGCCAGCGGCGCCATAACAGTGTAGCCGGGCTGGCGCTGATGAGCCGCCAGAACACGAATACGCCTATTGCGGTACAATAGGAGCAGTGCTGCTTGCACTGCTCTTTTTCTTCATTCGCCAGGGAGCATACGTATGCCAGAGCCAGACCTGACTGTCGAGCTAGCCCCAGGCCATCCACGCGGCCTGCGCCTGCGCAATCCGGTGATGACCGCTTCGGGCACTTTTGGCTATGGCGACGAATACGCCCGCGTGGCCGACATCCAGCGCCTGGGGGCGATCATCAGCAAGGGAACCACGCTGCATCCACGCGTGGGCAACGCCGCGCTACGGGTCGTGGAAACGCCCGCAGGCATGCTCAACGCCATTGGCCTGCAAAATCCCGGTATCGATGAACTTATCGCGCAACGCGCCCCCCGCTGGGCACAGTGGACCGTGCCGGTCATCGTCAATATCGCCGGAGAGACACTCCAGGAATACGTTGCGCTTGCCACCAAACTGGAAGGCGTTCCCGGTGTGGCTGGCATCGAACTCAATATCTCCTGCCCCAACCTGCGCGCAGGCGGCAGCGTCTATGGCAGCGACACCGAGATTGCCGCCGAAACCACCGCAGCGGTGCGCCAGGCCAGCAGCCTACCCCTCATCGTCAAACTCTCCCCCAATGTCCCCGATCTGCGCCCCCTCGCCAGGGCCGTCGCCGAGGCGGGCGCCAACGCCGTTTCCCTCATCAACACCATCACTGGCATGAAAATTGATATTCATACCCGCCGACCAATGCTAGCAAACGTCACTGGCGGACTTTCCGGCCCAGCCATCAAACCGATTGCCCTGCGGATGGTCTACGAGGTCGCGCAGGCGCTGCGCGAGGGGGTCAATGGTCGGCCAGTTCCCATCATCGGCATTGGCGGCATCTGCGCAATCGAAGACGCGCTGGAGTTCATCATGGCCGGGGCGACCGCCATCCAGCTTGGCACGATCAATTTTGTGAACCCTGGCGCGGGCCTGGAGATCATCGCGGGACTGGAAACCTTCTTGCGTCGGCAGAGCCTCACGAGCCTTCAGCCGATCATCGGCGCGGCGCTGCCAGCCGCCAGTGTCTCGGCAGCAGAGCAGGCGTAACGCCTGCGCGTAATCCCATCTATAGGAACTACCCAGCGATTACCCAAAAGTCCTGCTCCCTTGCATGCAAGGGTGTTTGCCTGGTAAACTTGCGAGCAAGATACGGGATTTCCTGGCTGACGCGCTGCCACCGGGCAGCATCAACACTCCCGCAACCCGTCATCGTGTCGAGAGGAGGTGGCGCAGAAAAGTAGCTTGCTGCATCTCCCAGGCAGATTCCCCTGCCTGGCGCGTACCATGTTCCGCCCGCCAGCATGTTGCCGACGGAAGGTGCGCAAACGGTTGGCGTCTGATGCCAGGCGCAGCCGTTCGTAGCACTGCTTACCCTCTATAAATCGAGAAATGAGGCTGGGTGTATTATGAAATTGCGCGCTCTCTTGGTACTCACGCTGCTCGTGCTGATTGGTGGTGTGACCGCCAACAGCAGGGCTGCTCAAGCCGCCACCGCCACCGCGTCAAGCTGCGCCAATCACACTGGCGCGAATGCGCTCACCGGGTCTATCGACGGGGCGCTCTATGAGATTGAGATGCCCGCCACCTGGAATGGCACGCTGGTCCTCTATAGTCATGGCTATGTCTTCCCCGGCTCCCCACAGGTAGCAACCGATGTTGGCGACGCGGCGACTGGCGCGGCGCTGCTCAACGAGGGCTACGCGCTGGCTGGCTCTTCGTACAGCTCGGAGGGCTGGGCGCTTCAGCAAGCGTTCCACGACCAGATCGCCCTGCTCGACTACTTTGACTCGTACTGTGGTCAGCCAACCCGCACCATCGCCTGGGGTCATTCGCTGGGCGGCATCATCACCGCCGGGCTGATCCAACTCTATCCTGATCGCTTTAACGGCGCGCTGCCAATGTGCGGCGTCCTCGCTGGCGGCGTGGGCACCTGGAACCAGGCGCTGGATAGCGCCTTCGCCTTTGATGTCCTGCTGGCAGGCAACTCGCTCCCTATTGTCAACCTGCCCACCAATCCAGTAACCCTGAATAACGACTTCAACGCGGCTGAGGGCGCTCTGTACGCTGCGCAGCAAACGGCGCAAGGCCAGGCGCGCATCGCGCTGCTGGCGGCCCTGGGCGACATCCCGGGATGGTACAATTCTGCTCTGCCTGAGCCAGCCGCCAATGACTATGCCTCCCAGGAACAGAACCAATACCTCTGGGAGAGTCAGGTTGATTTCTTGTTTGCCTTCTTCGCGCGCGCCGAACTGGAAGCTCGCGCTGGTGGCAACCCCTCGTGGAACACCAACGTCAACTACCACACCCAACTGGCACACTCCGCTGATGCGCGCGAGGTCGAAAACCTCTATAAGCAGGCCGGACTGAGCCTGAATCAGGACCTGAACACCCTCAACGCGACCCCGCGCATCTCGGCGAACCCCGGCGCGGTGAGCTACCTGAACCAGTACATCAGCTTCGACGGCCAGTTGAACTTCCCCGTCCTTACGATGCACACGACCGGCGACGGTCTGGTGGTCCCTGAGGACGAGCAGGCGTATAAGAGCGTCGTCGGCTCGACAGGCGATTCCAATCTGCTGCGCCAGATCTTCGTCCATCGCGCGGGCCACTGCACCTTCACTCCGGCGGAGACGCTTGCCGCGTTCCAGACGCTGATCAACCGCATGAACACGGGCGAGTGGGGCAACTCCACCGATCCAACCCTGCTCAACGCGGAAGCGGAGGCGTGGGGGCCAACCTTCAACGTGGCGCCTCCGGCGTTCACCCACTTTGAGCCACCTGTTTTCCTGCGTCCCTTCGACAGCCGCAACACGAATCACTAAGCCACGCTCAAGAAGCGCCAGGCCGACTTCTACGTAGAAGTCGGCCTGGTGTGCTTTTCGGCTGCTGCTTTGTCTCTCCCTATCGCTCTGGCAGATCATCTCCTGCATAGCGCACCAGCACTTTGACCGGCGCCATCGTTCCCGATGCCAGGCGCTCAAAGAGATCGCCCAGATCAGCAGCAGGGGCACGGTAATCAAAAACCTGCTCAAGTCCGCGCGAGTCCGCGCGGATGCTGTCAAAGTACCAGACCGCGTGCGCCTGGTAGTCCCAGCCATCGCTCGCCCCCACCACCAGCAGCTCTTTCTCATGGAACTGTGGCGTCAGCACAAGCGGCGCAATGTTGCCATCGGCCAGCACGCAGATACGGCCTCCGGGCTGCATCTGCGCCTGCAACAAAGCAAACGCCGCGCTCTGGCTGGAACACTCGAAGCCAACGGCGTACTCCCCAGCCCTCCCCTCCAGCGCCTCCGGTGACACGGCGCTGCGCGCCCCTAGCCGCAGCGCCCGTTCGCGCCGCTCGGCGCGTGGCTCCACAACATCAACAGCACGCGCCCCCAAGGCTGTCAGCATAAAAACCGTGAGCAAGCCTATCGCTCCCGCCCCGGTAATCAGCGCCGATTCCTCGTACTGTGGCCTGAGCTTGCGCACGCCCTTTGCCACGTCGCAGGTCAGAATCGCCAGCAGCGCCAGCGCATCCGAAATGTCCTCTGGAACCTTGATCGCCCTGGCCTCCGCAGCGATACCAGCAGTGCGATGGCCGTAAAAAGCTACCGCGCGATCCCCAAAGCGAAAGCGCTGTACGGCAGCGCCACAGGCACGCACCCAGCCGACGCTCTCATAGCCCGTCATGCGTGGATAGCGCGCCGGGGCACTGCTGCGCGCCGTCCCACAATAGATCGGCAATTCGCTGCCAATACTGATTGCCCCGGCGCTGGTTTCGATCAAAATCTCATCAGGCCGCAGTTCAGGCAGGGTTTCTGTCGCCCACGCTAACTGTCTCGGCCCGGTGAGCAGCAGCGAGCGGCGCTGCATAGCTGCTCCTTCCAGCGCATAATGCTGCTTGCCTTTTCAACACGGATGCGTCTTCGTCCCAGCCTGCGCAGGCAGGCTTCGTGGCGCAGCCTCCAGGCGCGGGCGCACGAGCGACCAACGGGAGCGAGAATGCGGAAACCCAGTTTCCGCAAGCGCCCGCCGCCGTAGGCGCGGCCTTCAGCCGCCAGCCACGCGGCGCCTGTGTCCTGACGAAAAAAGAATTCATAAACGATCAAGTGCCAACCCGGTCCATCTCGTTCTGGTTGGCGCGCGGCGCTACTCCAGCAGCGAGCGCGCCACCGAACTGACGACATCATAGCGCCCAAACGATGGCCCCAGATAGCAGCCCTGGATATACCCGCGCGCCTTCGCCTCCAGCAAAAGCTGGCGGGCCAGTTCCATGCCCACCTCGCGCCCGCGCTCTCCGGCCTCGCGCATCTGATCGCGCACCGCATCAGAGATGGTGATGCCCGCCACCTCGTTATGCAGGCGCTCGGCGTGCCGATAGCTATGCAGCGGAATCATCCCCAGGATCATCGGCACAGATGGCCGCCCCTTGCGCTCCAGGAAGCGCTCCAGAACGGCAATATCATAGATCGGCTGGGTCATAATGTAGTCAACACCCGCCTCAAGCTTGCGATCATAGCGCTCCAGTTCCAGTTCGATCTCGCTGAAGGGCGTCGCCTGATCAGCCTCAAAGTCGTCCTTCAGCTTGCGCCGCAGGCGCTCGCTGTCCAGATCGATGCTGTCTGCGCTCATATTGAGGTTCAGACCCCCACCCACATAAAAC
The DNA here is from genome assembly GCA_046704085.1 of Ktedonobacterales bacterium. Lineage (GTDB taxonomy): Bacteria > Chloroflexota > Ktedonobacteria > Ktedonobacterales > DATBGS01 > DATBHW01. The sequence continues at coordinate 9,381 of JBJKSJ010000096.1, forward strand.
GATGCCGCGCCACCAATGGACGCGCCCGCCGCGTCGTGGCCCTCATTCATCCCCTTGAGGATGCGAATCAGCCCCACCGAATCGACGTTCCAGATGCCCGTCAGGTTGGGATAATCCCCGGCGTGGTGAGGGTCGCCGGTCAGCGCCAGGATATTGCGAATGCCCAGCGCGTGCGCCCCCAGCAGGTCCGCTTGCAGCGCCATCAGGTTGCGGTCGCGCGTGGTGAAGTGAATAATCGGCTCCAGGTCCAGATGATCGCGGATCAGCCGCGCCATCGACAGGCAGCTCATGCGCACCCGCGCCATCGGGCTATCGGCAATGTTGATAAACTCGACGCCAGCCTCCTTGACCACTCGCGCGCCCTCCAGAATCTTCGTCGGGTTCAAGCCCTTGGGCGGGTCCAGTTCGACCATGACCACAAACTCGCCCGCCTCCAGCTTCTGTTGCAGGCGCGTGGGCGTCCCGGCTTTGGGGGCCACCTCTTCATCCTCCAGCAGTGTCCCACTTGCTGAGACGCGCGCCGCCGGGACGACTGCCGGAGATGCCACGCTGAAGGTCGTCTGGGTGGGCAAGCGTTCCGCCAGCGCCTGGCGCATCGCGGCGGTATGGCGCGGCGTCGTGCCGCAGCAGCCGCCGATCAGGCGCACACCCGTTGAAGCGAAGCGCTGGGCGTAATCGGCAAAATATTCGGGCGTGGAGACATACAGAAAACGCTGCTCGATGCGGCTGGGCAGCCCGGCATTAGGCTGCGCCGAAAGCATGACATTCGACAAATGTCGAACAGCCACAACCATCTCCTCAACCACATCCAACGTGCCGGAGGGGCCAACGCTGCAATTGGCGCCAATCACATTGGCGCCAAGCTCGGCCAGCGCCTGCGCCACACGCGCGGGCGACTGCCCGGCCAGCGTGCGCCCATCCTCGCCAAAGCTCATCTGCGCGACTATGGGGAGATCGCAGCTTTCCTTGACTGCCAGGACAGCCTGGCGCAGTTCGGCCAGATCAGAGAAGGTCTCCAGAATGATGAGATCGACACCGCCCTCCAGCAGCCCCTCCACCTGCTCTCGGAAGATCGAGCGCAGTTCCAGCAGGCGCTGCTCGTCGTGTTCGCTCGTCAGGGGCGCTTGCAGCGGGCGGCCCGATGGCCCAACGGCTCCAGCCACAAAGACGCTCTCACCGCCAACCTCGCGCGCCTCGCGCGCCAGCCTGCTCGCGCGGACATTGATCTCATGCGCCTTCTCGGCCAGATCATAATTCGCCAGCTTCGCGCGATTGGCTCCAAAGGTGTTGGTCTCGATCACCTGCGCGCCCGCGCGAATATACTCCTGATGAATGGAGCGTACCAACTCTGGCCGCGACAGCGTGACCTCATCAAAGCAGTGCGCCCGCGCCGCCGCGCCGGGCAGCCGCGAATACAGCAGCGTGCCCATTGCACCATCTGCCAGCAGCGGCCCCTGCTGCAAACGCTCCAAAAATGGCTCTCGCATAGACACCTCCAACGAATCCGCCTGATTCCACATATGACGCTCGTGTTTCTTCCCCTTCAGCCTGCCTGCCACTACGCTTGTTTCACAAGACGCCGCCATTATATCAAAAAATCAGACCCTCTTCTTCAGTAAGAGAGGGTCTGAAGGGCAGACGTTTCAGCAGAGCGCGCCAATCCATGCCTGAAAGTGTCTACGAGAGCGAGCCAAGCGCCACGCGCGCTGGCACGCCGCCCAGCGCGTCCAGCGCGCTGGCAATCTCCATGCGCTGGCAGGTGAAGATGGGGGTGTCGCGCTCGGTATAGGCGCTGGCCTGCGACTCGCGCAGGTCCATCACCAGTTGCAGGAAATCCTCCGGCACGTTCGTCTCGAAGGCCACCACAAACTCCTGATCATCTAGCCCAAAAGAGTAGGTGGTGTTCAGCCGCACGGACGGGAAGCGATGGCCGATCTCGATATGCTCATCCATCATCGCCTGGCGCACCGCCTTGGATAGCTCATACCAGCGGCGCTGCTTCACAAAGGGATAGACAAACAGATATTTCGCCTTGGTGGGCCGCAGGCGCAGCCGCGCGCCCTCCTGACCTGGATTGGCTGGCGGTTCGATATAGATCGAACGTTTCGTCATCGCCAGATACGAATACGCGACGGTCAGGTACTGCCCAAACGCCGTCGAGAAGAGGCGCGTGGCCGCTTCCTGAAGCGGATCGAGTTCGGGCGCGGCCAGCCAGAGCAGAAAATCGCAATCCCCGCGCGTGCCTATCGTGCTATAGCTCTGCGCCATCATCTGCTCGCGCAGTTGCTCCACCACCGCGACAAATTCGCGTTTCTGCTGCTCGCGCTCCTCGGCGGGCAGGCGCCGCCATTCCGACGCGACCTTGAAAAAGATAAAGCGAGTAAATTGGTGCTTCTTGGGGGCAGGCGTTTGCGCAGCAGTTGCCTGCGCAGTGGCGTCCGGCTGAGCAGCGCCATTCACCTGCTGCTCAGCAGACTCTGCGTGCTGGTGAGATGCTTGCTGTTCCATAGCTCCGACCTTATCAATGTGAAGAATATTCTTGGAATCACCCTCTATCTTAGCATGTTCTCAGGCGGCGCGCCAACCTCAACACCAGGCTAGCTTGTGCGCGCCCCTTGATTTGCGCCGCCGCGCCTCATACAATAGGGCGTGATGTACGAACGTGGCAGTCATTGCAAATCAGCAGTTCTGCGCTGGCTCGGCCTCCTGCTCCTGGGCACACTCCTGGGAGCGGCGCTGGGCGCGTGCAGCCCTGGACACGTTGGCGGCGATGAGATCGCCTTCCTGCGCGGCGGCGCGCTCTGGGAGATCGACCTTGATGGCTCCAACCTCCATCAAATCGCCTCTGGTCAAATCGTGGGCTTCTCCTGGTCGCCCGATCATCATCAGATCGTCCTGCGCATGGCGAACGGCACGACACCCGCTCTGCCCCACGCCTTTGGCTTCGGCGATCTCAAGAGCGAGATTGGCGTCACCAGTGTTGATGGTGGCAATATCATGCAGATCACGCCGCCAGACAGCGGCCTCTGGCGCAGCGACGCCTGGTGGGACGCCAGCGGCAATCGTTTGCTCTACCGCGAGGAAGCCTCTGGCTCCAATGGACAATTCGACGCGCCGCAATGGAAACTCTCGCAATCCGATCAGCCCGCAGGCATCGCGCGCAAAGACCTGCCCGCCAGCGTCGCCCTGCCTGCCGTCAACAGCGACGCCAGCCTCATCGCCAGCATCGACGCCAGCGGGCGCGTGCTGGTTGGCGCGCCAGGTAATCCGGCCAGCGCCGTAGCCACAGGCGCGCTGACCATGCTGCCCGGCTCGCCTGGGTATCCCGCGCGCCCGCTCTGGCAGCCCGGCACAGGCGCGCTGCTCTATGCCGCCGCTGGCACCAATCCCGACGCTGCCAGGCTCCTGCTGCGCAGCAGCGTCGGCGCGACCCACACGCTGCTGACCGTCGGCAATCTCCAGCAATACGCCTGGTCGCCAGATGGACGATCCCTGCTGGTGCGCACGGCCAGCGAGTATCAGGTCTACAGCGCCAGCGGCGCTGAGCAATTCGTCTGGCCTGAATCCAGCGCCGCCTCGCTGCCTTTCTGGTCGCCAGATAGCCGCTTTATCCTTCTTTTGGAGCCAGACGGCGCCGCGCTGGTCACTATCGCCACGCGGCAGCGCCAGCCGCTGCTCACTGGACCAGTAGCATTGCCCCCGCCAGCCAGCAATCCACAGTTGGCCCCATTTCTGCGGCCAGCCACCAGCAGCCCCTGGAAAGCAGACAGCAGCGCCTTTCTGCTCAGTAACGATGGCAAGGGCACGTGGAATGCGCAGCCAGACAAGCCCCTGCCTGTCGCCAGCGGCAGCGGCGATGGCGTCTATCTGGTCACGCTGGGACAGAACAACGCCGCGCAGTTCCCCAGCCTGATCGATTGGGGCGAACATCAGAGCGCCGCCTGGACGACGCTCGACCCAAACTGCGCGTTCCTCATCGTCTAATAGAGATTGGCATTGGATGCAGAGAAAGGAACCTTGCTTCTATGACAAACCCACATCGCAAAAAAGCCCGACGCCAGCGCGAGGACGGCGAAGAGACGCCCGACGCGCCCGACTACGACGCCCTGCTCCTGCTGGAGCGCCTGGAAAGCCTGCTGGAAGAGATGGAAGAATTAGGCGTATCCAACCGCGCGGAGATCGCGGCGCGCATCGCTGCGTTGAACCAGCAACTGGATGCGGAAGAAGGATGAGATCGAGGGAGCGAACAGCAGCGCGCTAGATCAACCGCAGGCTGCGTCCGATGCGCTCAAAGGCTTCCAGGGCTGCATCCAGGTCATCCTGGCTGTGGCTGGCCGAAACGATGCAGCGAATGCGCGCCTTGCCCTCTGGCACGACAGGATAGCTGAACGCCTGCGCGTAGACGCCAGCCGCGCGTAGCTCGCGGCCAAAAGCTGTCGCCGGAGCCGCAGCGCCAATCATCACTGGAACGATGGGCGTCACGCTGGCGCCAGTATTGAAGCCCAGGCGCTTCAGCCCTTCGCGGAAAGCGTTCGTGTTGGCCCACAGCCGTTCTAGCCGCTGCGGCTCTGCTTTCAGCAGGTCCAGCGCCGCGAGCAATCCGGCGGCCACCATCGGCGGCAGATGGCCGGTGCTGAACATGAAGGTGCGGCTGCGTTGGAAGAGATAGTGTATGACCTCTTGATCTGCGGCGATGAAGCCGCCCACGCCTCCCAGCGCCTTGGAGAGCGTGCCCATCTCAATGGCGACGCGCCCGTGCAGGCCAAAATGCTCGACAATTCCCGACCCGCTCTGGCCCAGCACGCCATCCCCATGCGCGTCATCCACATAGACCAGCGCGCCATACTGCTCGGCCAGCACGACCATCTCCGGCAGGGGCGCCAGATCGCCATCCATACTGAACACGCCATCGGTGACGACAAAGACCGTTCGCGCGCCCTGGCTGGCGCGCAGTTGCGCCTCCAAGCCATCCATATCGTTGTGGGGATAGATGCGCCGCTCCGCCCGCGAGAGGCGCGTACCATCGACGATGCTCGCGTGGTTGGAGGCATCGCTGATGATCACATCGCCCTCGGCGGCCAGCGTCGAAAGCGCGGCGAGATTCGTATCATAGCCCGTCTGGCAAACCAGCGCCGCCTCGCGCCGCTTGAAAGCGGCCAGGCGCTGCTCAAGTTCCTGGTGCAGCGGCATCGCGTAGAGCATGCGACCACCGCCCAGGCCGAAGCCATACTGATCGAGCGCCGCCCTGGCCGCCTCGACAACCTGGGGATCATGGGCGAAGCCCAGATAATTATTCGAGGCAAGATTAATACAGGTCCGGCCTTGGATGGTGATGCGTGGCCCTTGCGGACCCGACAGAATGCCTGGGGCGTAGAAACGGCCCTCCTGCTTGAGCGTCTCGACCTCTTGCCCCAGGCGGCGCTTGAACTCGTCCAGACCCATCAGCCACCACCCAGATACGCCTGGCGCACGAGATCGTTGGTCAGCAGATTCGCCGCTGTGTCACTCAGCACGATCTTGCCAGTCTGCAACACATAGCCGCGATCTGCCACGTTGAGCGCCATATTAGCGTTCTGCTCGACCAGGAAGACTGTTACGCCCTGCTTACGAATCTCCTGAATAGTTTCAAAGACCCGTTCCACCAGGATCGGCGAGAGGCCCATTGACGGCTCATCCATGCACATGAGCCGAGGGCGCGCCATCAGCGCTCGGCCCATTGCCAGCATCTGCTGCTCGCCGCCAGACATGGTGCCTGCCACCTGTTTTAAACGCTCTTTGAGGCGCGGAAACAGGATCAAGACACGCTCCATATCTTCGCTAATCTGCTTCTTATCATCATGGATATAGGCGCCCATCTCCAGATTTTCTGAGACGCTCATGCGTGAGAAGATGCGCCGCCCTTCCGGCACCATCGCCAGCCCCATCTTGACAATCCTGGCCGTTGGCGCGCGGTCAATCTTCTGGCCTTCAAAGACAACGTTCCCTTTCACCGGGCGCACCATGCCAAAGATGGTCTTCATGGTCGTTGTTTTGCCCGCCGCGTTGGCGCCCAACAAACAGACGATCTCGCCCTGGTTCACCTGGACGGAGACATTCTGTAGCACGTGGCTGGGGCCGTAAAACGTATCAACACCTTGCAGTTCAAGCATCGTTGGCCGTCGCCTTCCGCCCAAGATAGGCTTCAATGACCCGCTCATTGCGGCGGATGTCTTCAGGCAGCCCCTCCGCAATTTTGCGCCCGTAATCCAGCACTGAAATCCAATCGGAAATGCCCATCGTCACCGTCAGTTTATGCTCGATCAAGAGAATGGTCATGCCACGCTCATCGCGCAGGCGACGAATATAGCGGGTGGCCTCGGCTGTCTCGACTTCATTCATCCCGGCGGTGGGTTCATCCAGCAGCAGCAACTGCGGATCGGACGCCAGCGCGCGGGCAATCTCCACGCGGCGTCTCTCTGCATAGGACAGACTGGAGGCTGGATCATCCTTGCGCGCCACCAGATCCTCACCAAAGAAACGCAGCAATTCGATCGCCTTCTTGCGCCCTTCATCCTCCTCAGCAACCATCCCTGGCAACCGGGTAGCAGAAGAGAACAGGCCCGACTTCATGCGCGCGTGCTGACCAACCATCACATTATCGAGTACCGTCATATTGCTGAAGAGCCGGATATTCTGGAAGGTCCGCGCAACCCCCTGGCGCAATACCCGATCGGCAGAAAGCCCGACCAGTTCACGCCCGCGCAACAAGACGGCGCCCTCATAAGGCCGCAGCGAGTTCTCGGCGTTAATCAGCAGCGGCGCGATGAGGGGGTTCATCAACCGAACCCAGACGTTATAGACAGCCGACGCCACAACCAAAAAGGCGGCGACAGCAACGACCAATCCCAGGTCAGCCGCGAACAAGCAGAAGATCAGAAATCCAATCGCCGCCGCCACGACCAGCGCGATCACAGAACCCCAGGTTGACCCGCGCAACCGCTGCCAGCGCGGCAGCAGATACGCGGTCACTCCTCCTGTAATAAGAATCCCAACAATCGCGCCGAGTATCACAGCAGCGTCAGTATTTGTCCCATTGTTTGTCACCTGCGCTATCGCCGTATTCACGCCCCAGGCAACGAGATATCCCAAGGCAGCGCCCAGGACCACGCCCATCAGATAGCGCCCAACCACCCCCAAAATGGTGTTGATCAGCAGCAGCGCCACATAGCCCCAGGTATTCCGTAGGGCACTCGCAGACACCCGGTTGGGGCGATAGAGGCCGGTAATCACGTTAAACACGGTCGTCTTGCCTGCACCGTTGGGGCCAATGATACTGTAAATCTGGCCGCGCTTCACCTGAAGATCGAGATCAGCTATCGCCGCCAGGCCGCCAAAACTCTTATTCATGCCCCTGACATCCAGCAAGATCTCATCGGTGACTACGGCGGGTTCAGGCTGTTCCGGTAGAGGGGTCGCTGCCTGCTCAATCTGTGTACTCATTGGTCGCCTCCTCCACCGGCTGCCCCCAGGCCAGGGGGAGTTTCACCATCTTTGGATGCCTCCACCGGCTCAACAACGACATCCGACGGGGCAAGTTCGAGTTCCTCAAGTTCCTGAAGTTCCTCCATCCCTTCCTCTGTTGCGGGCGACGCCAATGGCACCTCCAGCACCACCCGCTGCCCATCCTTCTCGACGACTGCCAGCGCCTCGCTCTTCAACTCCCGTTTGCGGATCGCGCTGGGAATCAAGCCCTGTGGCCGTAGCAGGATGACCAGCAGCAGAATGACGCCATAGATCAACGACTGCGATTGGTTAATATCCTGGGTCAAGCGCGGCACATGCTTGTAGATGGGGTAGAGCAAGCTATCCGGGTCTTGAATTACGGCAGGCAGTTCCACCAGCAGACGGTTCACCAGGCCGAGGACCAATCCGCCGGTAATGACCCCAGGGATGCTGCCCATGCCACCCAGCACCACCATCACCAGAACCGTAATCGAGACAGAAAAGCCAAAGTTCTCTGGGGAGATACTGCCATATTGGGTCGCATAGAGGACGCCGGCAAACCCGGAGACCGAAGCGCCAATCGCAAAAGCAGTCAGTTTGGTTGCCACCAGATTGACGCCAGAGCAGGCGGCAGCAATCTCATCTTCGCGGATGGCGACCCAGGCGCGCCCAATACGCGATTTGCGCAGGAGCGAGAGCGCAATCGTCGCAATCACAACGAGCGCAAAGACCAGATAGTAGAAGTTGGCTGAATCATCCAGCGTAAAGGGAATCGTGATAAATGGAAACGTCAGGGTCGCGGGACGATCCAATCCGTTGAATCCCTGGACGCCACCTAACTGATCGAGGTTCCGAAAGATAATGGGGACAATTTCACCAAAACCGAGCGTCACAATGGCAAGATAGTCGCCCCGGAGTCGCAGCGTCGGCGCTCCCAGAATGACGCCAAACATCGCGGCAATGACTGGAGCGGCCAGCAAGATCGGCCAGATGTCCAGTTTCAGCACATGTCCAGCGACCTGCGTGGTGCCAAAGTTTGCCAGCCCATAGGAATAGGCGCCGATGGCAAAGAAGGCGGCATAGCCCAGGTCGAGCAGACCGGCAAAGCCAACTACCACATTCAATCCCAGGGACATTAAGACAAAGATGCCCACCGACCCCAGCACCAGCACCAGATCGAACGACCCTGAGGGGAGAACGGGATTAATGATCTGGGCGATCAGGGGCGCAAAAACGGTGGGCAAAAACAGGAAGAATAGAAAAGCAATGGCCCCCACCGTCCAGCCGCGAAAGACGCCGCGACGCCAATCCACCCGGCCCAGGAGACCGCTCTTCAAAGGCATCTGCATCTGCGTTTCCTTTCCCTTCCAGGTGAGTCGCTTCTAGACCTTTTCGGGCGCGGATCGGCCCAGGAAGCCGGCGGGGCGGAAGACCAGCACCAGCACCAGTGCAGCAAATACCGCCGCATCTGCCCACGCCTCACCATTCTTGATATAGGAAATCACAACGGCTTCTACCAGGCCAATGAACAGGCCGCCCAGCATAGCCCCGTAGATATTTCCGATACCACCAACGACGGCAGCCGTGAACGCGGTCAAACCGACCTTGAACCCCGTAAAGTAATACGCGCTCAAGGTCGCCATCGCGTACACGACGCTGGCTGCTCCGGCCAGCGCGCCTCCCAGGATGAAGGTGATGATGATAATCCGATCAATATTGACCCCCATCAGCGAGGCGGCCTCGCGGTCCTGGGAGACCGAGCGCATCGCCCGGCCCACGCGCGTGCGGTTGATAAACGTCGCCAGGGCATAACTCAGGACGATGGCGAGCGCGAGGGTAAAGAGATCAAGGAACTTGAACGTGACGCCAAAAATCGTGATTCCCTTGTTAGGGAAGAGGTTCGGGACGATGACGGTGGAGGGGCCAATGAGGAAGAGGGCCACATTCTCCAGGATGAACGAGGCGCCAATTGCAGAGATCAAGGGGGCCAGGCGCGGCGCATTGCGCAGCGGTTTATACGCTACACGTTCGACGATGATCGCAATCAGCGCGCAGATCACCATGCACAATAGCATCAGCCCGAAGACTAACCCGAATAACTCAGCCACATTATTGACCGCGCCATCGATCTTCAACCAACCAATCACATAGAAGCAGACCACCGTGCCCCACATAAACACATCGCCGTGAGCAAAGTTAATCAACTCGATAATGCCATACACCAGCGTGTATCCAATTGCGATCAGCGCGTAGACCGCCCCGGTGGTAACGCCCAGTTCAATCACCTGGAGAAACCTTGTGAGTCCATTGACGCTATCAGCAAGGATCATAAGGCGAGACTCCCTTATTAGCGGAGAGATACTTCATCCCGTCCCTCAGCATCGGCTATGCTTGATGCGCCAGCGGGAGAGCAGGCGAGATACCTGCTCTCCCGCTGGCGCCTAAGTCGTAACCAGGGGCAAAGGGAAGACTACATGACTAGGCTGAGACAGATTTCACAAACTGCCACTGGCCGTTGACCACCTCATAGATGCTGAACACCTTGTTGCCGGCGTTATCACCATTCTGGTCAAAGGTGATATGCCCGGTCACGCCAGTGTAGTCAATCTTCGCGATGGCGCTCAGCACCGTTGCGCGGGTCGGCTGCGTGCCCTGATTGATGAGGTTCTTGATCGCCGTGATTTCGATCATCGCCGCATCATAGGAGTTCGCGCTGTACGGGCCGGGATCGGCATTGTACTGCGACTTATAGGCGTTGACAAAGGCCACCTGCGCGCTGCCCGTGAAGGTGGAGAGGTCCGGCGCGGCTACGGTGCCATGCGTGTTGTTTGCGCCAGCGCCCGCTTGCGTCAGGAACGCGGAGTCCTCGGCAATACCGTCACCGCCAACCATCGGGCCAGTGAAGCCAGCCTGCACCAATTGCGCCTTCAGCAAGCCGCCGCCATTGGCGGTCACACCGCCATAGAAGACCGCATCAGGTTTCGCCGCCACAATTCGGGCGACCAGCGCGGGCAACTGCGAGGTCGTGGACGAGGAGATCTCGTCGCGGCCAAGCTCGTTACCACCAAGCGACTTGAATTCCTGCTCAAAGAAATCTGCCAGACCCTTGCCATACGACTCGGTATCATCGACAACATAGACATTCTTGGCGTTCAGGGTCTGAACGGTGTAATCCGCGTCCACCTTGCCCTGCACCACGTCGTTGGCCGGGATGCGGAAGTAGACGTTCGGCTTGCCCGCCGGGTGCAGGCTCGCGTAGTTGAAGCCATACGTTGTCGAATACTGCGACAGTGTCAGGCCGGGGTTGGTGTTGGCCGGGCTAATCATCGCCAGGCCGCCGCCTGCCGCTACCGGAATCTCAGCGCCCGCAACGCCGCTGTTGAACGGACCAACAAAGGACATGATGCAGGGCGTGGTCAGCATCTGCTGCACGTTTTGCGCGCCCGTCGGCCCATCGTGGATACCTGTCTGCGGAGAGTCGTCGATGAAGTTACGCACTTCCAGTTTGAAGCCATCCGGCAGGGTCGCATTCTGCATGATGGCCAAATCTGCCCCATTCTCGGCAGGTTGGCCTTCGCTGCCGTCGGTGCCTGTGGTGGGGAGTTCTGTGCCGATACACAGCGTAGCTGCCTTCAGGTTGCTGCTGCTGCCGGTGTTGCCATTGCCAGAGCCGCACGCCGCCAGGACGGCGACGAGGCTCACCACCCCAAGGGTGTAGAAAACGCTTCGGTACCAGTTCCGCATGAAACTGCTGCCCTCCTCAAAAGAAAACGTAATGGACTCAGGATTCTTCCCTGCTCAAGACCAATGCGGATAAGCATCTCACCAGGAAGGCGCCGCGCATTAGCCACATGCCGCGCCCTCCTGGACCAATAGCGCCTGCTGGCAGATAAAATTGCCAGCAGACCCGCATATCTATACTACGTCTTGGGCATTCAGATTCTCACGCCAGAGGCTCGTGACTTGTGCTTTTCCGCTCGATCCATAGGGTAAGATGAGACCTTTGGGGCTTCCTGCGCGAAAGAGTTAGGAAAAGCAGCCAACAACCCTCTGTTGGCGGGGATTATAAGGGCAAGCCATCCTGACTGTCAAGCCCCTGGCAACCAATTTTGAGGAACTCGGTTTTTCAAACACTCTATACGCCACAGCCTAGCTCTGCGGCGCGCGCGTGCGCAGCAATGACCACCCTCCGACCAGATACTCCACTGCGGAAAAGATCGTCCAGATCACGGCCAGCAGCATGATCACATCTGAGACAATCAGCAGATAGCCCGCGCCATTGCCGATAGAGAAAGTCAAGCCAGATGCGGAAGAGGCGCCCCAGGGGAACGCAGCCTGCGCGCCTAACCCTTTTGCCAGCAGCAGACCGGCCAATCCAACCATCGTGATAGCTGTCTTCTGCTTGCCCCAGCGCCCCGCCGGAATGACGATTCCCTCTGAGCCAGCCAGCGCGCGCAAACCAGAAACGATAAACTCGCGGCTCACAATAATCACGACCAGCCAGGCTGGCAGAACACTCACCTGCACCAGCGCGATTAGCAGCGCGCTGATATAGACCTTATCCGCCGTCAGGTCCAGGAAGACGCCCAGGTGTGAGACTAGCTTATAGCGACGTGCCAGCCGACCGTCCAGAAAATCAGAGACGGCGCCCAGCACAAACAGCCCCAGCGCCACCAGATAGGCCCAGGGCACATCCAGTAAGACCAGCACCACCAGCGGCACAGTGGTCAGCAAACGCCCAATACTGAGGAGATTCGGTAGTTCGCGCACAAGGCAGCTCCTCACAGAAAGTTAAGAAAAAAGTAGGTATCCTGCCACCCAGCTCAGCGCGAGCCAGTTCTAGCAGTCTGGCGCCGATCAAGTGCTGAAGCTCAGGGAGAAAGAGTGCTTTTTTCTATGCTGTTAAGTGTAGAAGATTGGCGTCCCTTTTGCAAGCCACAGCGACCTGCCAGTCGAAAACTTGAAACGGCCCCCGGTTTGTACTAGACTATAGCGGGACACGCGACCAGCGGGCATGCCCAAAACGCCAACCCGGCTTGACATTGCCTGCTCTGCGCAGATACCTTGCCAACAACTCCGCGCTCCCAGGCAGCGCCAGCCAGAGGAGTCTCTTGTGCCCAGCGAAACGCCAGCAGCAGCGCCCGGCATCCCCATCCTCTATGAAGATGCCGACGTGCTGATTGTCGATAAACCGGCGGGCCTGGTCATTCATCCCGCCTACAAACATCCCGATGGGACGCTTTTCGATGCCGTCAACGCCTATGTGCAGGCGCGCGGCGAGGCCAGACCGTGCCTGCTGCATCGCCTGGATAAAGATACCTCTGGCGTGACCGCGCTGGCAAAAACCGAGCGAGCGCGGCGCGGTCTGGTACGCCAGTTTGAGCAGCGCAGCATTCACAAGACCTATCTCGCGCTCATCTGTGGTCGCCTCGCTCCGGCCAGCGGTCTGATCGACGCGCCGCTTTGCCGCGACCCGGCAGACCGCCGACGGATGCAGATCGATCCGGGCGGCGCGCCTGCGCAGACACGGTATCGGACCATCCAAACACTGGGAGCGGGCTTCGCGCTGGTCGAGCTACATCCCATCACCGGGCGCATGCACCAGCTTCGGGCACATCTGGCGGCGCAAGGCGCGCCCATCGTGGGCGATACGCTCTATGCCGGGCCGACCCGCTGGGCGCCGCTCTCTCCGGCGCGCCAGTGCCTGCACGCGCAGGCGCTGACCTTCCAGCATCCCACAACTGGCGAGCGCCTGCGTGTGGCAGCGCCCCTGCCCGCTGACATTCAGGCGGTGCTGGTGGCAGCCGACGCACTGGATGCGCTGGCGCTCTCTGGCAAGCCGATCACCTGAAACCGCGTCCTTCGGGCTGCCCAGCATTGCAGCCTGCGCTCTCATCCCCGCTAGCTTAGAAAGGATACGACCTTGGAAATCACCAGCCTTGAGCAGATTGATCGCCGTTATCGCCATATCTATCTGTCGCCTCATCTCGATGACGTGGCCCTCTCCTGTGGCGGCTCCATTGGCCTTCAGACCGCCTGCGGCTTGAAAGTGCTGGTCATCACCGCCTTTGCCGGGGAGCCACCTGCCAATCAGCAGCCCAGCGTCTTTGCCAGCCAGACGCATCAAAATACGGGCCTGCCGGAGAGTCCCCACGACGCCGTGCGAGCGCGCCGCCGGGAAGACAAAGAAGCCATCTCGACACTGGGAGCCGATACCTTCTGGCTCGATCACTTCGACGCGATCTATCGCGGCGACCCGCCCTACTACCAGAACAACGAGGCGCTCTTCGGGCAGGTTCACCCGGAGGACTTCAACCTTGACCAACGCCTGGCCGAACTCTTGCTCGCTGTCTACCAGCGGGCGCCGATGGCAACCTTCTACGCGCCGCTGGGTGTCGGCCATCATGTTGATCACCAGCTTTGCTGCTCCGCCGGAGATCGCCTGGCGCAGCAGGGAGCCAATCTGAAGTTCTACGAGGATTTCCCCTACGTCGCTACGCCCGGCGCGCTCGACGCCCGCCGACGCGAGCTAGGCAGCACTCTGGAGGTGGAACTGGTCGAGGTTTCCGGGGCGCTGCGGCTCAAAGAGGACGCGCTTCTGTGCTATAAGAGCCAGGTTGCCCAACTCTTTGGAACCGCTGACCGCATGCAGCGAGCGGTCGAAGACTATATGGGCGCGCATCGCCGCACGTATCCTGGCATCGAGGTCGAGCGTTTCTGGCAGTTCAAGTAACAGTCGCGCCCGGCATTCTCGCTGCGCTCGGACCTCTCGCGCGACCGCGCCAGGCAAGAATCCCACCTTCGAAGGTGGGATTCTTGCCTGGGACACGGAGGCAGGCGCAGAGTGGCCTCGCGGGCAAGAATCCCTAGAATCCCAGGGGATGTCAAAATCCCCAGGGTTCCCAAAGGTTCCAGGGAGCGCCAGAGTTCCCAGTGTTCCACCTATGATACGCTTTCTTGCGCTCTTTCTGCTCCTGATGGCAGGACGGCGCGCGGGCACCAGCCCCCGCCCCTGCCGGCGAGACGCCTGCACTACGAAGCCCACTCCCTACCCCGCCCCTGCCGCCTGGAAGGCGGCGCTACAAGTAGGGTTAGCGCCGCGCGGCTGGCTGGCGCGGGGCAATATGGATTGGGCGACCTTCCGCCGCCAGCACTGCCTCGCGCAGCGCCTCGCTGAGCGTCGGGTGCGGGTGGATCGTGGCAATAATCTCGTCAGACGTGAGTTCGGCGCGCATCGCCAGCGTGTACTCGGTAATGAGATTGGTCGCGTCGGGGCCAATGATCGTGGCGCCCAGCACTTCGCCGTATTGACCCAGGGTCACTTTGACGAAGCCGTCGGCCTCATCCATCGAGAGCGCCTTGCCATTCGCGCGGAAGGGGAACTTTTCCGTATGCGCTTTGGGATCGCGCTCTTTGGCCGCTTGATCGGTCAGGCCAACGGAGGCAATCTCTGGATGGGTATAGATCGGGCGCGGATACGCGCTGTAGTCCATGATCGCTTCGTGGCCCAGCGCGTTCTCTGCGGCAATCTCACCCTCTGTCGAGGCGACGTGTGCCAGCAGGGTCCGCCCAACCAGATCGCCCACCGCGTAGACGCCGGGAAGATTCGTCTCCATCCGCTCGTTGGTCAGCACCTTGCCACGCTCCACCTTTAGCCCCTGCTCCTTGAGCTTGTCCAGCCCGGCGTTATTGGGGCCGCGCCCCACGACAACCAGCACATAGTCGGCGGTAAAGGCTTGCTCGCCCTTGTCGGTTTTGGCAATGACCTTCTTCTGCTTGCCACTGTCCCCAATCGACTGCACAGGGGAGTTGACGAAAATATCGATGCCCTGCTTCTTCATCTCACGCGCCAGCAGGCCGCTCGCCTCTGCGTCTTCCATTGGGATGATCGAGGGCAGCATCTCGATGACGGTCACTTTTGTGCCAAAAGCGGCAAACGCGCAGGCCATCTCCACCGCGATGACGCCGCCGCCGATGCAGATCATTGATTTGGGCGTCTCTTTCAGACTCAGCGCGTCATCGCTGAAGATCACCCGCTCGCCATCGATGCCTGGGAACGGCGGCTTGAGCGTTACTGAGCCATTCGCCAGGATCAGCTTGCTCGTCGTGACCTCCTGCGTGCCATCCTTGCCCTCGATGCGCACGCGGTTGGGCGAGAGCGGCGTGCCCAGACCCTCATAGACCCTGACACCGTTCGCCTTGAGCAACTGCCCCACGCCGCTGGTAAGCTGTTTGACCACTTTGGCCTTGAAGGCCACCGCCTGCTCCATGTTCAATTTCGGCTTGTTGGTCTGAATGCCAAAATCCTCGTAGAGATCAAAGTTCCTGAGCGTATCGGCAATATGGATCAACGCCTTGGAGGGAATGCAGCCGACATTCAGGCAGGTGCCTCCCAGATACTCCTTCTCCACAATCGCCACTTTGGCGCCAAGCTGGGCGGCGCGAATGGCGGCAGGATACCCACCGACGCCCGCGCCCAGCACCAGCACATCAAATTGATTCTCAGTAGCCACAATCAACTCCTTTAACCGCGCAGCCTATGCCCGGTTCACAAAAAATACTTTTAGCGCCTGCTGCGTGCGCGCCAGTTCCACTCCCTCGTGAAAACACTCCAGCGGGAGCCGATGGCTCACCAGCCCGGCAACCTGAACCTGGCCGGTGGAAAGTAGCTCCAATGCGTTGCGCAGATCAGTTGGCGAGGACGAGTAGCTCGCCGTCAGGGTCAATTCTTGATGATAGATCGCCTCAAGGTCAAGCGGGGCCACCAGCCCCGGCGGACAGGCGAAGAGATTGAGCATGCCACCGGGGCGTACCAACCCCAACGCTTGTTGCACCGCCTGAACGCCTCCAGCCGTTAAGACTGCAACATCTACACCGCGCCCTTCAGTTACGGCGCGCACCCGCGCGAGCAGATCGCTCGCTCCGGCATGCAGCGCCAGATCAAAGCCCAGCGCGCGCGCCATTTCCAGCCGTTTCTCCAGCAGATCGATGCCGATCACCCGCGCCCCAGCGACCAGCGCCTTCACTGCCTGCCCCATTTGCAGCCCGATGGACCCCAGACCCACGATCAGCGCCGTATCGCCCGACAAGAGCGGCGAGCGGCGCACCGCGCGCAGACAACAGGCCAGCGGTTCAGTGAACGAGGCTTCTTCATCGCTGAGATGGGCGGGGAGGAGTAGGGTCGTCTGGCGCACATGCTCGGCGGGCACGCGCACATGCTCGGCGAACCCGGCAGGAAAAATATTGCTGGCCTTGAACGCGGCGCACATCGAGGGATGCCCATGCAGGCAAAAGTGGCACGCGCCGCAGGGCACATGATGCGCGACGACCACGCGATCACCGGGGCGAAAGGCCGTCACCGCCGCGCCAGCGGCCTCCACGCGCCCGGCCAGTTCATGACCCAGGATCACTGGCGGCGCGGCGCGGCCCATAATCTTGGCAAGGTCTGAACCGCACAGGCCACAGCCGCCGGGTCGCAGCAAGAGTTCGTCCGGCCCAATCGCCGGGACGGGCACATCCTCAACGCGCACATCGTCGTAGCGGTGATAGATAACAGCTTTCACAGCGGCGCCTTTTTGCAAGAGTTCTGGCGAGAACGCCAACAATCAGTATAGCATACGCGCTGGCCGCCACGAACACAGCCAGACGTGCATTATCCCTCTTTCGCCTGGGCGCTCTCGTCCCCCTGCATACGGCGCGCTATCCGCCGCGCGCCAATCTCACGGGCTAATTGATACGCCCGCTGCGCTTCCGCGATTCTTCCCAGGCGTTCGAGCGCAAGCCCCCTGCCACTCTGCGCCTCGGCATTGTCGGGGTCCAGGGAGAGCGCGCGATCATAGGCCGCCAGCGCCTCCTCGAAACGCTGGAGCGCCCGGAGGAGATCGCCATTGGCAGTATAGGCGGCGGCATGATGCGAGTTCTGCTGGATGGCCTGATCACAGGCGGCCAACGCCTCCTTGAGGCGCTTCTTTCCGCCCTTCTTCGCGTGGGAAGACCAGTCGCTCAAATTGGGTGGTGTGCGGCTGGTCACGACGATATGACTATCGGCAGCGACAAAATCAAGATGCTCTGGTCTTTCGCCGCTCTCATGTGGAGAGGACTTCCTGGCTGACATACTCTCTGCTCCTCTGCGTGACGAGGCATTCTCTGGAAGAGATCATAGAGCAAATTGGCGCTTTTCGCCCACCTGGGAGCAAACAATAGGCCCGCTAGCGTGCTGTGGGCATCAGCCTGCCATCGCTGATCTCATAGAGGTCGTCGGCAACCTCGATGGCCTGGGGGTCATGCGTGGCGATCAAGAAGGCCACGCCCTGATCGGAGGCCACGCGGCGCATCAATTGGAAAATGGCGCGCCCGGTCTGCGAATCCAGGCTGCCGGTGGGTTCATCGGCCAGCACCAGGCGGGGCGCGTGGGCCAGCGCCCGCGCAATCGCCACGCGCTGCTGTTCGCCGCCTGAAAGCTCCAGCCCGCGATGCCGGGCGCGCCCGGCCAGGCC
>JBJKSJ010000097.1:0-8883 GCA_046704085.1 Ktedonobacterales bacterium
CGGCCCCAGCGCCCATCTCGCCATCGTTTTTGCCAGCCGTGATCGCTCGGCGCGGAGCCGGGGCATCTGCGCCTTCCTGGTCGAAACGGATACGCCCGGCTTCCACCGCGAGCGCATGCCAGGCAAAGAGCTAGGGCATCGCGCCTCGGAACACGCGCATATCATCCTGGAGAACTGCCGCGTCCCCAAAAGCGCACTGCTCGGCGCGCCCGGCGAGGGCTTCAAGGTCGCCATGTCCGCCCTGGATCGTGGCCGCCTGGGCGTCGCCGCTGGCGCTGTCGGCGTGGCGCAGGCGTGCCTGGACGCCTGTGTCGCCTTCACCACGCAGCGCCGCCAGTTCGGCCAGCGGCTCGCCGACTTCGAGATGATTCAGGCCGACCTTGCCGACATGGCCGCCGATCTCGAAGCGGCGCGCCTGCTGGTCTTTCGCGCCGCCTGGACCAAAGATCGCGGACTGCCCGCCACCAAAGCAACCTCCATTGCCAAGCTCTTCGCCACCGAAGCCGCTATGCGCGCCGCCTCGCAGGCCGTGCTGATTCATGGCAATCGCGGCTACTCCAACGAGTATCCCGTCGAGCGTTACTTCCGCGACATCAAGGGCATGCAAATCTATGAAGGCGCCAGCCACATTCAGCGCATCATCATCGCACGGGAGTTGGTCGGGCGCGAGAAATAAAGATGCCCAGATCAGATGAACACTGACACGGTGAGAAGCGATGATTGATTATGATCCTCTTGAAGAGTTCCGCGATCCAGAGACCTTTGATCTGGAAGACGAGGGCTACGATGCGGATTATCCCCTGACCGCGCAGTGGGCACGGTCGCTTGGAGGGCCGCTGCTCGATCTGGCTTGTGGAACAGGACGCATGGCCCTGCGCATGGCGGAGCTTGGCTATCAGGTCTCGGGGGTGGATATTGTCCCGGAAATGATTGCGCGAGCGCGCCAGAAAGCGGCTGAGCGTTCTGTCTGCATTGAATGGGTAGTGGCTGATGCGCGCACGTTCCAACTCCAGCAGCAGTTTCCATTTATCTACATGCTGGAAAATGTCTTTCAATTCTTTCTGACGCGAGCAGACCAGGAAGCGATGTTGGCGCGCGTCAGGGAGCATCTGCTGCCAGAGGGCCGTTTTCTCTTTGAGACGCGCAATCCCTCCCCACGCAATCTCTTGGAACTCCGCCATCCAGACCCGCAGAAGTACATGCTGCCGGATGGCGGGCAACTTGTGACGACTGAAGAGCAATACTACGATCCCATGACCCAGGTCCAGCACTACACCCGCCATCTCACGTTTCTCCATCCAGGAGGTCAACAGGAGCAAAAGACGCTGCGCACAGCCTTGCGCTATGTCTATCCCCAGGAGATGGAAGCCTTGCTCTTCTACAATGGATTGCAGATCCGCGCCTGTTACGGCAATTGGCAGCAAGAAGCCCAGACCGCTACCTCTTACTCGATGATCTATGTCTGCCAGAGACGAGGCTAGCCCTGTGCGCGTGCCAACATTCGATCCAAGAGACACGTTTCCGTCGTCTCTCTTAATGACAAACAACACCCAACTATCAGACGCGGCTTTCTGACGCTTGATCGGTGTGATAGAGTGAAGCTAAAAGGTCGGTGGCGCTTCTGCGGCATCGCCGTCTGATACCATCTCCGATCCTCCATCCAATTGACAATGGAGTCTATTCATCTCAGCGAGGGAGACAAGCACTATGGCCTATTCGGAGTTCTGGAATCCCAAGAACGAGACCTTGCCCCGCGAACAGTTGCAGGCGCTGCAACTGTTCAAGCTGCGCCGCTTGTGCGAGTGGGCATATGCGACCACCCCATTCCATAAGCGCCGTTTCGATGCCGCCGATTTCAAGCCGGAGCAACTCAAGACGCTCGATGACATTCGACGCATCCCCTATATGACCCGCGAGGAGTGGATGGAATCGCAGTTGGAGCATCCCATGTTCGGCGATCTGCTCTCCAGCGGACAGGACAACGCCATCCGCTATCACCTCACTTCCGGCACCACCGGGCGCACGCCCATCCGCGTGCTGGATAGCATGAAGGATTGGGATTGGATTGCCGAAATGTGGTGCTATGGCCTCTGGGGCTTCGGCGTCCGCCCGCAGGATGTCGTCTATTTTGCCTTTGGCTACGGCTCCTTCATCGGCTTCTGGGGCGCGCACTACTGCTGCGAAAAGCTCGGCGCGCTCGTCATCCCCGGCGGCGCGCAGACCACCGAGGGGCGCGTCAAGCAGATCGTCGAGATGGGCGCAACGGTCGTCTGCTCCACCCCTACCTACGCGCTGACCCTCTGGCAGCGCGCCAGGGAGATGGGCATCGACCTGGCGAAAGAGGGCAAGGTCAACAAGATCATCCTCTCCGGCGAGCCAGCCGGGTCCATCCCAGCCGTCAAGCGCCAACTGGAAGACGCCTGGGGCGCGAAGTGCGGCGATACCGCCGGCATGACTGAGATTGGCACGATCATGATCTTCGAGTGTTCACACCAGCCCGGCGGCACGCATATCATCGAAGACCACTTCATCGAAGAGGTGATTCACCCGGATACCGAAGAACCAGCAAGCTATGGTGAGCTTGGCGAGCGCGTCGTCACCTCCTTTGGACGCGGCTTCATTCCAGTCATTCGCTACCGCACCAAAGATATGGTCCTGAAAGTCCCCGCCAGCGCGTGCGACTGCGGGCGCACCTGGGATCTCTACGAAGGCGGCATTCGTGGCCGCTGGGACGACATGAAGCTCATCCGGGGCACGAATGTCTATCCGCGCGCCGTCGAGGCCATCATCCGCGAGTACCCCGCCATCGACGAGTTCCAGATTTACATCTCGCGCAATGACCTTCAGGACGAGATCACCATCAAGCTTGACATCAAGCCTGGCTTTGAAGCAACGTGGGGCGAACTCCAGGTCAAACTCGCTAAAGACCTGGCGCAAGCGCACGAGGGCTTGCGCTTCAATATCGAGCGGATGGATTACGGCACGCTGCCGCGCTTTGAACTCAAAGCCAGGCGCCTGGTGGATGCCCGCCCGGTCGCCAAATACTAGAACATCGAGCAAAACGTTGTATTTTCGTCTGAGCCTGCGCAGGCAGGCTTGGCGGCGCAGCCTCCAGGCGCGGTCTTCAGCCGCCAGCCCTCCGGCTGATGGTCTGCTGATCGGCGCTCTCGGCTGCCGCTGGCAGTTGCGAGGAGCAAGAGCAATGACAAACACCGATCTGCTGGGCAAGCCTCTCACCGCGCAGGAACAGGAGTTGCTGAACGTCTATGAGGCGCTCAAAAAGCTGGCCGCGCAGGATGACCTGCCGCCCTGCGCCGCGCGCAACGTGCGCCGGGCGCTGGCCTCCATGTGGCAGGCCACCAACGACCTGAACCTGCAATTTGAGCAACTCTACGATCTGGGTGTGTGATCACATCTGCGCTAGCCCATAGGAGCATCCATGCGTATCGGAGCCATCTTCCCTCAAACCGAGTTCGGCAACGACCCGATTGCCATCCGCGACTATGCCCAGGCCGCCGAAGCGATGGGCTATCAGCACCTGCTGGTCTACGATCATGTGCTGGGCGCGAGTACCACCACGCGCCCAGACTGGCGCGGTCCCTATACAAGCGACACCCCATTCCATGAGCCGTTCGTTCTTTTTGGCTATCTGGCTGGCTGCACGCGCCAGTTGGAACTGGTCACAGGCGTCATTATCTTGCCCCAGCGCCAGACGGCGCTGGTGGCAAAGCAGGCGGCAGAAGTGGATGTCCTTACGGGCGGGCGATTACGTCTGGGCATTGGCGTGGGCTGGAATCCCGTCGAGTACGAGGGCTTGAACGAGGATTTTCACACGCGCGGCGTGCGCAGCGAAGAGCAGGTGGCCGTGCTGCGGGCGTTGTGGACCCAGCCAGTCGTCACCTTCCAGGGGCGCTGGCATCATATCGACGCGGCGGGCATCAATCCCCTGCCCATCCAGCGCCCAATCCCGATCTGGTTTGGTGGCAACCCCACCGAACGCATTCTGCGGCGCATCAGCCGCCTGGGCGACGGCTGGCTTCCGCAGCTTCCCGATCCGCGCAAAGAAGAGGCGCGCCAGGTAATTGAAGACCTGCGCGCCTATACCCAGGAAGCTGGACGCCCGCCCGAAGCCGTCGGCATCGAGGCGCGGCTGACCATCAGCCGGGTTTCTCAGCAGTTGTGGGCCACCTACGCTGAAGGCTGGCGCAACCTGGGCGCCACGCATCTAGGCATTAACACGATGGGCGCCGGTCTCACCTCGCCCCAGGCGCACATTGACATGCTGCGCCAGGTGAAGGAGACGCTGGGATTCTAGCCGCTTATCCTATCGACCGCTATGCTTCCGGCGCGCCCAGTGAAGCGATGAATGCAGCCAGGCGCTCCTGTGCGCACGCCAGCATCGGCAAAGGCAGGGGCGCGCCAGCGGCAGGGTTCTCTGCTGGCAGGTCATCGGCGCACTCCAGCACCTTCCAGAGCGCCGCCTCGCGCTCCGCTGGCGCGTCGGCTTCCGGCACGCAGAGCATGCTGGTTGCCATACGCAGGCGCAGGGCTTCTGGGCGCTCGCCAAAGTCAACACCGGGGAGCGCCGCAATATCCCACTGATCCAGCAGCAGCCGCGCCAGTTCTCCGCTCGTCGTCACGCCTTGCGCCGCCAGCGCCGCGCGCCAGGGGGCAAAGTCGGGATAGAGATAGAAGGCTCCCGCCGGGCGCGGGCAGAGAACACTCAGATCGCTCAGTGTCTGATGCAGTTTGCCGGTCATGTGGCCGTGTATGCGGGCCGAACGCTGCACATAGGTCCGCAGTTCGGGAGCGAAGCTGAAGGCGACCACTGCCGCCGCCTGGATCGGCGTTGGCGCGGATGACCAGATTTCGCTGGCGAGCGACTGTATGGCCCTCATCAGCCGCGCGCCCGCCTCCGTCTTTGGCAGCGCAGCGTAGCCCAATCGCCAGCCGCCAGCCGAAAAGGCTTTCGAGAGGCCACCCGTCACAATCGTGCCCTCGCCATAGAAGCGCGCGGGCGAATCATGCGCCCGCCAGCCGTGCGCCAGTTCGGCATAAATCTCGTCGCTGATGAGCGTGATGTCATGCTCGCGCGCCCAGGAGGCAAGAGCCGCCACATCTTCTGGCGCAAACATACTGCCCGTCGGGTTGCTGGGGCTGTTCACCAGCAGAATGCGTGGGTCGGCCCCCGCGTGCCTGGCGCGCGCCAGGGCAGCCGAAAGCGCCTCTGGCGTCAGCCGCTGATGATCTGCCGGGTCCGTCTCCACCATAATCACCCGGCGACCTGCCAGGCGCGCTTGTGGCGCGTAGCTGACCCACGACGGCGCGGGCAGCAATAGATCGCCCTCCAGTGCCTGCAACAGCACATAGAGCAGCGGCTTGCTTCCCGGCCCCACGACAATATTCTTTGCGGAGACATCCAGGCCACGCTCTCGAACCAGATAGTCGGCAATCGTCTGGCGCAGCGCGGGAATGCCCAGCACGGGCGCGTAGCTGGTGCTGGTCGCGTGTTCCATCAGGGCTGCGCGCAAAGCGGGATGCAGCGGAAAGGATGCCTCGCCAAAGCCGAGATGAATGACCTGGCGGCCCTCGGCCCGGCGCGCCGCAATCGCTTCGTTGATCGCCAGCGTCGCCGATGGCGCCAGGGTTTGCGCTAAAGAGGCTAGCGGAAGGGACCCACCAGCCGAGTCCTTTTCCCGTGAGAATACAGCGGGGTGTGAAAGCGGCGTCGTCATCAGGCTTCTCCTCCGGTGCTGATAAAGAGGCATTGCGCAATCAGGTATCTATAGCATACACCAGACGCGCAATGCTGGGGAGATGGCCATCTGATTGGGTCTCCATTAGCCTGTTTGTTGAGTGCCTGCTCCAGACGATGGTGAAGTACGCCGATGCGCTGCTGGTGGCCAATCAGAAAAGGATAAATGATCGGTTGCTCAAGCGACGCTGCCATAACAGGTGGCATAGTCTCTGCAAGCCTGGAGATGCGGCGTAAATACGGATCGTTGATGAACAAGCAGAGAAAGGAAAGCATCTATGGCTATGGCCGCAGAACGACAAGCCGAGGTCATCTGGCAAGGGACGTTGACCCAGGGCAGCGGGCGGCTGAATGTTGGCAGCCACGCCTTCGGAACGCTCCCGATTACCTGGGCGGCGCGCATCGAGCGCCCAGACGGCAAGACCAGCCCCGAAGAACTGATCGCCGCTGCGCACGCAGGCTGCTACGCGATGGCTCTCTCGAATACGCTGGCGCAAGGCGGCACGCCCCCCAACGAATTAACGGTCAATGCAGTCTGCACGCTGGACTTGAATCAGGGCAAGATTACCACTATGAATCTGGAGGTGCAAGGCCGGGTGCCCGGCCTGGACGAACAGGGCTTCCAGCAGGCTGCACAGAAGGCTGAGCAAAGTTGCCCAGTCTCCAACGCCCTGCGCAATAACGTCCAGATTCACCTTAACGCCCACCTGGCGCAGCAGCCCCAGGCAACGTCGAATCGCTAACCCAGGAGGAAACCAATGGCGCTCCAGACCCCCACCTCACCGCGAAACCTTGCCCCCATCGCGCAGCCATCCGACCGGGAGTGGTGGGCGCATGGGGATGCGCCCGTGCGCGTGGCGGAGGCGATGGCGCCATTGGTTGATGGGCGCTCCGCCATGCTTGCAATGTGCGTCGCCTTCCTCACGGCCAAACGCAGCATCTGGCTGGCAGACTGGAGCCTACACGCGCGGCTCCGCATGGTGCGCGGGCTTGACCAACGCGCGGGCAAAGATGGCACTCCCGAACAATACGCGCTGATTGATCGCCTGCGCGCCGCCGGTTTGGACCGCGAAGCGATTGCCCTCTGGGAATCCGGCGGGCTGCGTGTCGCTGATGTGCTGGGTTTCGCCGCCCGGCGCGGCGTGCAGACGCATGTACTCCTGTGGGGTCCGTTTAATCCTGGCGGGCTGCTTCACATGATCGGCGAGCCGCTCAAACAGCGTCACATCCTCAGAAAGCACGGCGTGGATTGCCAACTGGATAAAAGCAACCGCTCGCCCTTCCATGTCGCGCAGGCGCTGCATCAAAAGTGCGCCGCCGTCGATAGTCAGATCGCTTTTGTCGGGGGCATAGACCTGGCCGTCGAATACGGCGGCGATTTCGACCGCTGGGATACGCCTGCCCATCCCTTTGACAGCAAGATACGCGGCACCGACCTGGGCGCTTCGCCTCATCCCTGGCACGACGCGCATCTGCTCCTGACCGGCGAACCAGCCCTCGATATTGAGAAGAATATCCGCCAGCGTTGGGATGAAGCCCACCTGGACGTGTGGCACAAGTTCACACCGCCATTGAAGCACCTGATCCAGACCTATCTCCCCGCGAACCGCAAAGCCGCGCAGGAAAAACGCCGCCAGGAAGACGCCGAGAAGCTGCGCGAGGCTGGACCCGATCTTCCCGGCGCGGCGGCGCGCGTGCAGGTGGTGCGCACCATTCCACCGTTGACCTATCGCTTCGCGCCGGCAGGCATTCACAGCATCTCCGAGGCATATGCCAGAGCGGTTCGCCAGGCCCAGCGTTTCATCTATCTGGAAAGCCAGTATCTCTGGCTGGAAGGCTTCCCCGGCATCGACTCCACACGGCTGGGCTGGGAGAGCCACTACATGCGCAGGCTGCTTTCGGAACTGGCCGAGGCTGCTGAGCGCGGCGTGACGATTGCCCTTATCTTGCCAGACCACCCCAACGTCGGGCGCGGCTACACCGACAAGACGATCAACTGGCTGCGCCAGCGCGCCCCCAAAGCAAACGCCGAGGGCCGCCTGCATTTCTTCTGCCTGGCCTGCTCAGAGATCCGCTCACACGATGGCTTGATGCGCTATCGCCCGATCTATGTCCATGCGAAAGTCGGCATCGTCGATGACCGCTGGGCCACCCTTGGCTCGGCCAACCTGAACAGTCGCGGCATGAGCCACGACGCCGAGATCAATCTGGCCGTGCTGGACGCTGAGTTTTCGCGCGGTCTGCGGCAGGCGCTCTGGGCCGAACATATGGGAGCCTTGCTCCATGCACACACCGGCTGGCCGCATCCGGCCTGCATTCCCTTGCCGGAGCCGCTGGTAGTGCCCAATTTCCAGGGTCTGATGTCGCTCATCCAGCAGACCGAATCCTTGCTGAGACAGCCCAGGGCCGATAACGTCTCAGCACCCCAGGCAAGCTTTCCTGATCTGAGCGCGCTAGAAGACCCGCTGGCGGGAATTGCCATGCTGGCGCGCTGCGCAAAGGAGAATCTGAAGCGACTGCGCCAGGGAGAACAACTGTTGGGCCATATACTGCCCTATCTCTGCCACGAGGAAGGCGCCGCGTCTGGTCTGCACGTAAACCGCGAGCGTGGGCTGCTTGACCCTCTGCGCGGCGTGCGCGAAGGCGTGCATGTACATCATCCCCGTCGCTACACCTAGCCCACACACCAATGACATCTCGCCGGTTTTCCTGCGAGAAAAGTGCCCTATGACAATTTGAGGAGCAAAGCTATGAGCGAACATGAGCAACTGCTGGGAGGCCGGGATCAGGGCTGGGTCGAGGCGACCATTGAGATTCCACGCGGCAGCCGCAACAAATATGAGTACGACCACAAGCGCGGCGTTTACACCTTGAACCGCGTGTTGTATTCTTCGGTGCATTATCCAACGGATTACGGCTTCCTCGCGGGCACGCTTTCTGGCGACGGCGATCCGCTGGATGTTCTGGTCATTGTCGATGAACCGACCTTTCCGGGCTGCCATGTGCGCGTCCGGCCCATCGGCGCGCTGACGATGAGCGACGAAAACGGCATTGATGAGAAAATCCTGGCGGTGCCGCTGGATGATCCTCGCTATAACACCATCACGGACCTGACAGCCCTACAAGCA
>JBJKSJ010000098.1:0-4546 GCA_046704085.1 Ktedonobacterales bacterium
TTGGCTGGTTTTACCCCAACCCTGGTTGGTGGCTTGTTGCCGCGCCGCAAGGGCGGGCGGCGCGACACGCAAGGCGCGCCGATCAGTCGTTCCCGCCCACTGCCGATGGCTCGCGGGCCTGGCGCACGCTGAAATAGACAGCTTTGGGGTGATGCACGACGATGGCGGCGGTGGACTGCTCCGGCACAAGTTGGTGCGAGATGGTCAGGTCCACGCCGATACTCTCGCGCGCGGGCAGTATCCTGAAGAGCCGGACGTGATCTTCCAGTTCAGGGATGGCTGGATAGCCCCAGCTATAGCGTTTGCCCTGGTCCGGGGACAGTCCAAGCTCTTTGCGGACGACGCGATGGACGTATTCGGCCATGCCCTCGGCCATCTCGGCGCCCAGCCCGTGAATGTAGTAGGCGGCGGAGTAGTCGCCGCGCGCCTGTAATTCATCGATCAGTTCGGTGGTCTTCTGGCCGATGGTGACAACTTGCAGCGCGACGACATCTTTGCGCCCGGACTCGACGGGCGCGAAATAATCGGCCAGGCAGAGCCGCTCCTGGTCGGGCTGGCGCGGACAACGGAAGCGCTCAAGCTCGCGGCTGTGATCCTGCGGATCGAAGACGATCAACTCATCGCCATCGCTCTGGCAGGGATAGTAGCCGTAGACAGCTTTTGGCTCCATGTAGCGCCGCTGGCGAGCCTCGCGCAGCATGCGCTCCAGGCGTGGCTCGAAGTCCTCGCGCACCAGCCGCTGGAACTCTTCGCCATGCGCCTTACCGCCCCAGTGCAGGCGATAGAGGGTGTTCAGATCGATGCAGGCGGCGACATCATCCAGCCCGATGCGCTCCAGCACGCGGGGCCCCCAGAAGGGCGGCGTGGGCAGGTTCTCAAGCGCGAAGCGGCTGCGATCCACAAGCTTTGCAGCCTGTACCTGGGCTTTGCTCGCGGCCTCCTGGTTCTTGGCTTCGGTAGCGCGCTGGGCGCTTTCGGCGGCCTCGGCGGCCTCGCGCCTGATCTGGTCAGTGAATGATTCGCGCTTCTGCGGGTCGGAGAGCTTATCCATGATCTCCAGCCCCTCGAAGGCATCTTTGGCGTAGAACAGCCCTGGCTCGTAGATGGCTTTCTGCTCGTCGTCGCCAACAAAGATGATGCGCCGTCCATAGGCGCGATTGATCGCCGCGCCGCCGACGATGACCGGGAAGCGCAGGCCGCGCTTGTGCAGTTCCTGCACGCAGAGAGGCATCTGCTTGGAGGTGCTGACCAGCAGCGCGGAAAGGCCGATTGCGTCGGCCTGCACCTCCAGGGCTTTGTCGATGATGGTATTCAGCGGCACCTGTTTGCCCAGGTCATAGACGGTATAGCCGTTATTGGAGAGAATGGTATTGACGAGGTTCTTGCCGATGTCATGCACGTCGCCAAAGACGGTGGCGAGAACGACCTTGCCCTTTGTATAGCCTTCTTTGCGCTCCAGGAAGTTCTCCAGGTGCGCCACCGAGCGCTTCATCACTTCGGCGGATTGCAAGACAAAGGGCAGTATCAATTCGCCCGCGCCAAACTTGTCGCCCACATCCTTCATAGCCGGGAGCAGCACCGTGTTGAGGATGTTGACGGCAGCCTCGGAGAGTTCCGGCGTGGGTTTGTGCGCGGCAATCAGGCTCTGGCGCTGGTCTGCACTGAATCGCTCGTCCCCCAGGCGCTCCAGACGTTCGAGCAGTGATTGATCCAGCAGGGCATCGATGCCCTCTTTTTTGCGGTGCAGAATCTGATAGTGAATCTTCTCGTCGGTGGTCATGCCCTCGGTGGGGTCGGCCTTCTCTTGCTCTTTCTTCTGCGCGCCATGCTGCTCGAAATATTCGATGAAGCGCGGCAGGGCGTCGGCTCGTCGGTTTAAGAGCAGGTCGTCGGCAAGCTCGCGCTGCTCCGCGTCGATCTCGGCGTAGGGGGTAATGTGCGCCGGATTGACGATGGCGGCGTCCAGCCCTGCCTCGACGGCGTGATAGAGAAAGACGCTGTTCAAGATGGCGCGCGCATGCTGAGCGATGCCAAAAGAAACGTTGCTGACGCCCAGGATGGTCAGCGCGCCGGGCAGTTCGGCCTTGATGCGCCGGATGCCCTCAATCGTCTCGACGGCGGCGGATTGCAGTTCCTCCTGGCCGGTTGTGACTGGGAAGGTCAGGGTATCGAAAATCAGGGCATCGGGGCGCAAGCCGTATTCCTGCGTGCAGATGTCGTAGATGCGCCTGGCAATCTCGAACTTGCGCTCGGCGGTCTTGCCCATGCCCTCTTCATCGATGGTCAGGGCGACGACAGCGGCGCCATGCTCTTTGACCAGCGGCAAGACGGCCTCGATGCGTTTGCGCCCATTTTCCATGTTGATCGAGTTGACGATGGCGCGGCCAGGATAGGTTTCCAGCGCGGCCTGAATGACGTTGGCCTCGGTGGAATCAATCACCAGCGGCGCCTCGATGCCCATCGAGAGCTTCTTGACCGTGCGGCGCATCTGCTCGGCTTCGTCAGTACGCTCGGTGAGGGCCACCTGCACATCCAGGGTATGCGCGCCGCCCTCCACCTGCTCGCGGGCAATCAGCAGCAAGGTATCATAGTCGTCATTCAACAGCGCCTGTTTGGCCTTCTTGCTGCCGGTGCTGTTGACGCGCTCGCCCACGATGAGCGGCGGTGGGTCTTGCATCAGCGAGACGGCGCGAATGCCGCTGGCAACGTAGGGGGTGGCGGTTGAAACCGCGCCTCCCCCATCGGCGAATGAATTCGCCGCTAGGGGCGTGCCGCCAGCAAGTCCGCCTGCGCGGACTCTCCCCTCCCCATGTCCGTTCTGGGCCGGGCGCAGTTTGCGCTTTGCGCTGGAGACGGCCTGTACCACCTGGCGCAGATGTTCATGGCTGTTGCCACAGCAGCCGCCAACGATGTTGACGCCGAGTTCTTCAACAAACTCGCGCAGCGCCTGGGCCATTGGCTCCGGCTCCATTGGATAGACGGCCTTGCCGCCGACGTTGAGCGGGATGCCCGCATTGGGGATCGTCGAGATGGGCAAGGGGCAATTTTCAGCCAGATAGCGCACCGGCTCGCGCATATGCTCCGGGCCGGTGGAGCAGTTCAACCCAACCACGTCCACACCCAGATTGACCAGGATGGTCATGGTCGCGGCAATATCGGTGCCCAGCAGCATCCGCCCGCTGGTGTCTAGCGTGACCTGCGCCTGGATGGGCAGCGTGCGGCCCAGGTCGTTGAAGGCGCGGCGAATGCCGGTGATGGCCGCGCGGACTTCCAGAATATCCTGGCTGGTTTCGATGATGAGCAGGTCTACGCCACCTTCGATGAGTGTGCCAGCCTGCTCGCGGAAGATTTCGGCCAGTTGCTGGTAGGTGATATTGCTGAGCGAGGGATCATCCGAGGATGGGAGCATGCCGGTGGGACCGATAGACCCGGCGACGAAGCGCGGCTTGTCGGGCGTGCTGTAGCGGTCGGCAACGCGGCGGGCAAGCCGCGCGGCAGCCAGGTTGATCTCGCGGGTGCGCTCGCCCAGGCCGTATTCGTCCAGCTTCAGACGGCTGCCAGTGAAGGTATCGGTCTCCAGCACGTCGCAGCCAGCCTCCATAAAGCCGGAGTGAATCTCCTCGATGACATCGGGCCGGGTGATGACCAGATACTCGTTGCAACCTTCGGTGCGCTCGCCGCCGTAATCGGCTGGTCCCAGGTGATAGTTCTGGATGTTGGTGCCCATCGCGCCGTCGTAGATAATGACCCGACGCTGAAGTTCTTCCAGGAAGCGGCTGTGATGGTGTGTGCTGTGGTTACTGCTCATCGTAGATGCTTCTCCTCCCTATGCCACGCAACCTCCCTACATAGCCCCCCAAATAACACATAGTCCCAACAAGTGTGCAAGCGACGCCACGATGGAGTAGGCAGCCAGAGGGCCGCTGCCCTCCATCGGGCGCCTGTTGCGTATGACGCTGTGGTCGCTTTTGTTTTTCCTGCTCAGCCAGGCGCAGCGGATGCTGCTTCTGGCCTCTATGCGTTCTGGGATGTTGGCGCGTCGCCGACAAAGGCGGCCACCAGTTCCCGGCAAAAGTCGGGAATGTCCTCGACGACGCGGCCCCAGATGAGCGTGCCATCGCGGAAGGCAGGCTGATCGACCCAGGCGCCGCCCGCGTTGACCATATCGTCGCGGATGCCGCGCGAGCCGGTCACGCGCCTGCCACGCGCGATGCCCGCCGAGGCCGCGACCCAGCCCGCGTGGCAGATGAAGCCGATGGGCTTGCCCTGGCTGTGGATGGCGCGCACCAGCCCCAGTACGTTTTCATTGCGCCGGAGTTTATCTGGCGCCCAGCCGCCGGGCACGACCAGCCCGTCGAATTCATCGGCATGCACTTCGCTCGCCACGCGATCAGGCGTGGCTTCCAGGCAATGCTTGCCGCGCACGGTCTCGTGGTTCAATCCAATGACGACCACCCGCGCGCCCTCTTCGCGCAGGCGCATCACGGGCACCCAGAACTCCAGGTCTTCAAATCCTTCGGCAACAAACACTCCATAGGTCTTACCC
>JBJKSJ010000099.1:0-9792 GCA_046704085.1 Ktedonobacterales bacterium
CAACAATGGCGTCAGCATAGTTACCGGCCAGCAGCCAGTGGTCAGCGCCGAGAGCTGGGTAGACTTTGCTCACCAGCCAGTTTGGGTCGGTTCCCCCGTTCTCGACATAGACGTTGACGATGGCGGCCACCTGGGCGTACTCCGGCGGCGCCTCGTTCTGCATATGGTACTGGAGGATTTTGCCCAGCAAGTTGCCCCGCTGGTTCCGGGTGATGCCCGTATAGCCGTTCTGGACGCCATTTGCATAGCTGTAGAGACCCAGCACCGCGTAGAGCAGCACCAATGCTGCCAGACTATGAGGCAGGAAGCGGCGCAGCTTGCCATGCCGCCAGGCGAGAAACAGGAGATAGGCAAACAAGGGCACGGGCAGATAGACCCATTCGGGCCGGGTCAGAAAAAGCAGCAAGGTACACAGGGCCACCAGCCACAGGTAGCGTGTCTGCCAACGCTGCAACAAGAGGACGACCAGCAGCGCCAGCGAGACCACCAGCCAGAGGCCCATCCCCTCGGAGAGCAGCGGCTTCACCGAGCTAAGCAGGTAGGTACTTGTTCCCAGCAGGAGGCCGACGCCCAGGGCAATCCAGGCGCGGCGCAGCAGCAAAATCGTCAGGATGTAGAGTTCCAGGGTAGCCAGGATGAAGATCAGCCCCTGCGCCACGCTCACTGCCGCGATATTTGACTCGCCAGCGACCAGAAAGACGAGGGCGATGAAGATGGGGTAGCCGGGGGTGCGCAGCGCATCGGTAAATTTGCCGTGCGCCAGAATCTGCTGAGTCACTTGAAAGTAGGTCGGCGAATCAGGATATAACTCAGGCTGTGGGTGATTCAGGTAATAGGCGGCGGTGATGGCAGACGTGACGAGCAGGAGGATCAGCCCATACGTGAGGTAGCGCGTGCCACGCCAATCAGCACGAGCGTTCTGTGCGATGTGCTGCCAGGTTCGCGGCACTCGCTGACCTGCGCCTGCAACGAATGTCGGCAAGGCAAAGCAAAGCGCGGGGAGCAGGGCCAACCCCAGTTCAGTAGCATTATAGTGCTGCATAGCTTTCTCGTCTGCTTCCAATAAGAGGCGCTGATATAGTGGCAGAAGAACGCTTAGTGACGTATGCCCAGCCGCACGAGCAGCAGCGGGCGGAAGATTTTCCACCAATCGCGGAATGGCCGCATCTTCGTATAGCCTATTTTACGCTCAACAGGATAGACCTTCGTGGCTGGCGCTTCAACGGCGACGCCTTTTTGCAGACAGCGGAAATACAGATAGGGTTCCAATTCATAGCGGTTCAGCCACTCCTGGTCCAGCGGAAAAGAGAGGGCCGTGCTGGTCAGGAAGGCGCGGAAACCATTGGTGCCATCGGTGACGCGATGGAAAGAGATCAGCGTGAACATGGCCGAATAGACCCAGGTCATCAGCGTCCGGCTCAGCGGATGATGCACGCGCTTGCCACCGCGCAGGTAGCGAGAACCCTGCACGAACTCGGCGCGTCCTTGCTCGATTGGCTCAAGCAGGCGCGGAATCTCGGCGGGAATATCCTGGTCGTCGCTCGCCGCCACCACCACGACATCATAGCCGTGATCGCGCGCATAGTAGATGCCCGTGCGGATGGCCGCGCCGACGCCCATATTCTGGGGATGGCGGATCACTTCGGCGCCCAATGCGGCGGCCTCTTCTCCGGTCCCGTCGGTGGAATAGTCATCAATGACCAGAATGGTATCGACCACCCCTTCAGGCACCTTGGAGATCGTCGCCCCGATCTTGCCCGCCTCGTTCAAGGCCGGCAATACCAGCAGCACGCGCTGAATCCTCCCCCGTCTGGTAGTCATCGACCCCTTGTCGCTCCTGGCAGCAGATTTGGGTGCGGCCTCCGGCGCAGCCTGCTTTGTCTCATCTCCGATCATGTCTGGACCCCCTTATAAGATCATGTGATCAAACGGATTTTATCTTCTGATTGTTACTGGCGCCCCAGAAGGTACTGCTGCGCCCTGGGTTGCCTGGGCCAGCGCATCGGCCACCGCCGTAATCTGGGCGTCGGTCATTTCTGCGAACATCGGCAGCGAGAGGCACTGGGCGGCGATCCACTCGCTGACCGGGAACGACAAGCCGACAAACTCAGGATACGCCTTCTGGTGGTGAATTGGCACCGGGTAATGCAGGCCCGTGTCTACTCCCGCCTCTGTCAACGCGCGCTGCAAGCCGTCCCGGTCGGCAGCCCGGATGACATACAGATGCCAGACTGGCTCACTCTCTTCTGCTACCTGCGGCAGCCCGATGGGCAGCCCGGCCAGTCGCGCTGCATACGCATCAGCGACCTGGCGCCGCGCGGCGTTCCAGGCATCCAGATGGCGCAGCTTCACCCGCAAAATTGCCGCTTGTAGGCTATCAAGTCGTCGGTTGAACGCCAGCATATCGTGGTGGTATTTGATGCTCTGCCCATAGTTGCGCAGCATGCGCACCTGTTTCGCCAGTTCAGGATCATTCGTCGTCAGCGCGCCGCCATCACCGGCAGCCCCAAGGTTCTTCCCCGGATAGAAGCTGAAAGCCGCCGCGTGCCCCAGGCTCCCCGCGCGTCGCCCTTTATAGCGGGCGCCATGCGACTGGCAGGCATCCTCCAGCACAAAAAGCTGGTGGCGTTTGGCAATCTCCATGATGGGGTCCATATCTACCGTCTGCCCATAGAGATGCACCGGAACAATCGCTTTGGTGCGTGGGGTGATTGCCGCTTCTATCGAGGCCGGGTCCATCAGATACGTATCAGGCCGCACTTCCACCAGGATAGGGGTTGCTCCCGTGAACGAGATGGCCGAGACGGTGGCGATAAAGGTATGGCTGACGGTAATCACCTCATCGCCTGGGCCAATCCCCGCGGCGCGGAGCGCCAGTTCCAGCGCGCTGATACCTGAATCCAGGCCCACACACTCCCGCGTCTCGCAGAACGCGGCCAGTTCCGCCTCGAAGGCCGTCACCTCTTCGCCCAGGATGAAATGGCAGTTGTCCATGACCCGCGCAATGGCGGCATCCAGATCGGACCGAAGCGGAGCCATCTGGGCTTTCAGATCCAAAAACGGAACAGACATGTATTTCACCTCTCATACCAATCGCGATTGTAGCGCCGCTGACCCTGGCGGCGCAGCCTTCGCCAGCACGGTGGCTGGCGCTACAGGCAGCAATGGCTATTCAACTCGTCAGGAAGGATTTTTCGCCGCTCGCCGGGGCGGTCCCGCGCCATGATCGACGCGCTCCCGGCCCAAGCCCTGGGCCAGCGCGTCTCGATAGCGGCCATCGACGAAATCATAGGGTGTCAGCCCATAGGGGCATTGCAGGCTCGTCACTGGATGCAGGATGCGCGCCGGGTTGCCAGCAACGACCATGCCAGCAGGCACATCCCGCGTGACCACGCTGCCTGAGCCGACCAGCGCGCCCTCGCCGATGACCACCCCGGCCCCCACCACCACGCCAACCCCCAGGCGCGCGCCGCGCTTGATCACCGGACCCTGCATGCACTTGGTACAGACCGGGTGCGGGTCATTGGCGAACTTGACGCCAGGCGCGAGGAAGACCTCATCCTCAATCGTGCTGTACTGGGCAATGTAGACGCCCGTATGGATATGGACATGGTTGCCAATGGTGACGCCATAATCAACCACGCTGTGGCTCCAGATGGAGACATGATCGCCGATGGTACACTCTTCCCGGACGATCACAAAGTGCCCGGTTTCAAAGTGCGCGCCAATCCGGCTGCCCGCGTACAGAATCGTTCCCCGTCGCAGGTGGGCATCTGGACCAAGCGATCCCTCGTGGTTCACACCGGGTCGGCCTGTGCGCTCACCAATCATTACCCAGGGGTCAGCTTGTAGCCCCTCGCCCACCTGGACGATGGGATCTTGCTCCGGCGGAAAAGAAGACATAGCTTGCTGCCTCTCAAGACATATCCAAATGTGTAGCTTGCTGTACTTGCTTGCCTGATAGCTCTGAGCGGGCTTACGACCAGCATCGCATTCATCGACTTTGGCAAGCTTTTGCCCAGCCAGGAGGTAGCACCACACATACAGGCGTACTATCTCATCATTTCGCTGATTTTTGTAGCCTTCTGGTACTTATGTATCATTCTATCGAGCCGCCAGGCTCCTTGCTGGCCGGGCTAATGGGGCAAATGTCATCAATCGCCGATAGGGTGGAGTTGCGCAACGCTGGGCTGGGCGGCCATCTCGATGGGCATGCCCCCGGACTTGAGGGATCGCTGGATGGCATCCATGATCGAAACCACGCGCACCCCATCCCAGCCATCGCTCAATGGGCGCCGACCATCCAGCACCGCTTGCGCAAAGTGGCGCACCTGCTCGCGCAGTGGCTCATCGCCCCGCACCGGAGGGATACGCACCTCGCCGCTGCGCACCACATGCTGAAACTCGCCATACGACGCATAGGGCGCGGGTTCCTGCTTGGCGCCCTTATCATAGATGCGCAAGCCCTCCACTGCCTGCACGTCGTCCAGCACCGCCATCTTCTGGCGCCCCACCACCGTCACTTCGCGCACTTTGCGCGGATCGAGCCAGCTTACGCGCAGGTGCGCCGCCACGCCACCAGGCATCTCCAGGGTGATGAAGACGACATCCTCGCGTCCCGGTTGCAGATACGAAAAGCCCTGCGCCGTGACCCGCAGCGGCATCTGATCGAGCAGATGTAAGACGATGGAGACATCATGCGGCGCCAGATCCCAGGCGGCATTCACATCCGGGCGAATTGGCCCAAGGTTAGTGCGCACCAGGCACAGGTAACAGATTTCGCCAAAGCCCGGATCAAGAATCTCCTGCCGGAGCGCGTTCACGCCCGCGTTATAGCGGAAGATGTGGCCGACCATCAACGTGCGCTGACACTCATCGGCAAGCCGCGCCAGCGCAACAGCCTCCTCCACCTGCGTGGTCAGCGGCTTTTCGCAGAGGATATGCTTGCCCGCGCGCAAGGCTGCTGAGGCAATGGCAAAATGGGTGCGCGCCTCGGTCGCTACCACGACTGCCTGAATGCGCTCATCGCTGAGCAGTTCCTCCACGGAGGCCACTGCGTGTACAGCGGGATAACGCGCCGTCACGCGCTGGCGTATCTGCGGGCGCATATCGCAGGCGGCCACAAGCTCTGTGTTCTCCAATTCGGAGAAGACGCGCAGGTAGTTCTGCCCCCACTGCCCACAGCCGATCACGCCCACGCGAAGATGGCTGGATTGTTCATCAGATGGTTCCTGGGAAGGATGCTTATCACTGTATGCTGGTTGATTCATGTTGTTCTGAGTCACTCTCACTATTACCCCAAGGCTGGTAACGCCTTTTAACGCTGTCTGGCGACAACGAGAAGACAGGATAGACACGTCTACAGAATAGAACGCAAGGCACAAGAGGCGGTAACGGAGCCTCAATGCCTCAAGGGCTATCGCGCCTGCCCTGCGCCCCTTGATTTTCCTTCAGAGGGCGGCTTATAACTACATATGGAACCCAAACAGACCGGCGCGTCGGTTTGTGCTGAATGCGGCGCAATGCGCAACAATTCAACCCAGGCCAGGAGCCGAATTGAGCTTGATCCTGGCTGGAGATGAGGAGAACAGGCCATGCCCAAGATGGATGCCGAGACCCGCCAGACCATACAGCAATTTCTGGCCCAGTATGATACCTTGCTGATTGCCACCGAGCGCGACCATCAGCCCTATACGACGGGCGCGTTTTTTGCCGAGGAGATCACGGAGAGCGGCGACATCACCCTCTATTTTACCTTTATCGTCACTTCGCGCAAGCTGGCGAACCTGCGCGACAACCCGAAAGTTGGCCTCTTCATTGGGCCGCGCCAGCCGACTGAATGGCTGGAGGGAACCGGCGTGGCTGAGGTCATCGAGGATGCAGAGGAGGCCGAGCGCGCCAGGGAACTGGTGATGGAGAAATCCGAACTGGCCGGGCAGTTTATGGCCCAGGTGCCGATTATGCCCGTGCGCGTGGTCATCAACTGGGCGCGCATCACCGATCTGCGCGCGGGCTACAAGGTGACGGAGGTCAAGACCGAGGAGGAGGCGCTGGCATGACGGCGGCGGTGAGCGCCGAACAGGGGCGCGTGGCCTTCTTTGCCGAGACGACGCGGGCGCGCTCCTTGCCGGTGATGGTGGCGCCCGTGCTGGTGGGCACGGCGCTGGCCTGGGATCAGCAGCACGTCTTCAATGGCTGGCTCTTCGTGCTGGCCTTTGTCGGCGCGCTGGCGGCCCATCTGGGCGCGAACGTCATCAACGATGTCTTTGATTTCCAGAGCGGCGCAGACCAGAAGGCCGCCACGCTGGATACCGGCGACGAGAAGCAGACCATCCCCACCGGCTCGGTCGCCCTGCTGACAGGCAAACTGACCCTGCGCCAGTATTGGCTGCTGGCGGGCACGCTCTTTGGAGTGGCGCTGGCCTGCGGGCTGGCCTTGACCATCTGGCGACCCTGGACGCTGGCCTTTGCCATCGGCGGCTTCCTGCTGGCCTTCTTCTATGTTGCGCCGCCTGTGCGCCTGGCCTATGTGGGGCGCGGCGCGGGCGAGGTCGATATTCTGGTGGCCTTCGGGGTGCTGCCCCTGGTCGGCGCCTTCTATGTCCAGTCTGGGACAGTCACCTGGCAGGCCGTCGCGGTCTCCATCGCGGTAGGGCTGTATACGATGTGCGTCCTCTATTTCCATCACTTCCTGCACTGGCGGGCGGACCGCGCGGTGGGCAAGATGTCACCAGTGGCCGCCCTGGGCGAGGCGCGCGGGCGCGTCGTCGGCTATGTCTTGCTGGCGCTGGTTGGCGTGGCAATTCTGGTGGACAGCGCCGTTGGGGCGCTGCCCTGGTACGCGGCTTTCGCGGCGCTGACTGTGCTGCTGCCGATCATGGCGCTGCGCCGGGCCGATGGCTCGCTGCCCGGCTACTTCCGTGTGATGGCCCAACTGATGAATGGCAACCTGCTGGCGACGCTCATCATGCTAGCTACGATTCTTATTCAGGGGTTTGTGAAATGAGCAAAACACACATCGAGCAGCCAACTGAGGCTGCGCCTGACACAGAGCAGCGTTCTTCGATCATCTATGGAAACTATGGCTCGCTGATTACCGGCAAGAATCCGACCTGGCAATATGGCGGCTTCCCCTTGCCAGATGGGAGCTTCTGGCAGTACCGCGAGCCAAACGCCGTCGTCGTCGTCGAAGGCGACCGGCTGCGCGTGGCCGCTGTGCCTTTGACGCGCCGCCACGATCAGGTGCAGATTCTGGATAACGCCAAGAATATGTACTTTTCCACCCGCCAGTTCGAGCCGCCGGAACAGGGGACGCTGACGCTGGAGTGGTGGATGAGCGCGCGCGGCATCGATACTGCCCCACACGATCTCTATGATGGCTTTGTCTCAATCAACCTGCTCGACTTTGCCACCGGGCTGGCGCTGGATGTCTTCATGTCCAACGATATAATCGCCACCGTCTACGCGCGGCTGCCATTTCCTGGCGTGCCTGTGCCAGAGGAGGGCCAGCCGGACCGGCCCAAGTATTTCTGCTACTTCCACGAACTGGACATCCCGACGAAGCCGGGCCAGCGCCATGAGTGCAAGATTACCTATAATAAGAGCGCGGATGAACTGGTCTTCTGGATCGATGGCGTCGAGGCCAGCCACTATACCGGCGTGCCTGCGAAGATGAACTCGTTCCTTATCGCGCTGGGCTTGATGACCGAGAAGGGTATCGACCAGGGCAAGAGCATCTCGCTGCATGGGCAGGGGCTGATTGGCGAGTGGGGACCATTTACGATTACGCAGAGCCGCTAGCAAAGAAAGCGAGCAGCAACATTGAAGGTTGCCTATATCTTTAGCACCTCCGGCCATACCGTCAGCTATAAGCTGGGCAGGATGATTCTGCCGCAGCTAGAAGAGAGGCGGCACGGCGTAGAGGTCGTAGGCATGATGTTTTTCGATGACAACACCTACGCGCTGCGCGCGGGCGACCCGCTGGGCGAGCGCCTGGCCCGCGTCGCCAAAGAGCAGAACATCTTGCTGATGCTTTGTGATCAATGCGCGTTGGAGCGCGGGCTGGCCGAAGGCGCGCTTGGCGCCTGCCAGCCCAGAAACACCGTCGAGGGCGTGCGCGTCGGCTGTTTCCCCGACCTGTACGCCGCCCTCGCCAGCAATCCCCCCGATCAGATCATCACCCTCTAATCCACGCTTTCTCTTGAGGGCCGTTGACTCGCTGGCGAACTGTTCGCCAGCGGGTCAACGGCCCTCTATGCGCACCCCTACATTTCTCAGCAATTTCTAAGCGGCCTATCAAGGGAATCTCAGCTACGCGATCTATCCTTCTCCTAGAGACAGGAAAGAACTGGGCGGACTGCTGAGCGCGTTCCTTCGCCAGCGTTCGGCGGATTCGCCCCAACATTGGGTAATAGGAGATTGTCTTGATGAAGACACGAACCGGCAGCAAGAAACGGTGGCTGCTGCCATGCGCAGCCCTGCTGCTCGCGCTGGCGCTCGCCCTGGGCGGCTGCGCCAAGGCCAGCCCCACTGGCGGGAACACTCCCAGCAGCAGCCAGACAACTGGCGGCTCCGGCCAGGCAACCAGCACTACAGGCACGGGCGGGTCGAGCCAGAGCAGCAGCACGCAGGACGAGTTGAACCAGATTCAACAGGTGGATCAACAGACGCAGAATGATCTCAATACCCTTGGGAATGACCAGCAAAACGCCAATCAAAATACTGGCAATGATCAGGAGACCATCCCATGAAAACAATGAACACGCGCTTCTCTCGACAGGTGATGGCCCTCGCGCTCGCGCTGGTCGGCGCGCTGGGCCTGGTGGGCGCCGCCTCGGCGGCATCGGTGGCCCCGGCAGCCAACGCCAAATGTACGACGGTGTCCTGTGTGCAGCAGTTCGGCGACCAGCAGATCAGCGCCCGGCTGGCGGCGCTGGAGAAGCTGAAGGATGCCGCCCAGAACCACAAGGGCATTACCGACGCGCAGCGCAGCGTCATCATCGACGATGCCAATACGAATGAAAATGGCCTGAATGCGCTTAAGAAACAATTGGATGGCGAAAGCGACATCAAGGCGGCGCTGGCCGATGTCAAGAATATCTATGTCCAGTTCCGCATCTATGCCGTCGTTCTGCCGCGCGACTATGGCGAAATCTGGATGTTCCATCAGCAGAACGTGGTTGCCCGCATGCAGGACATCAACCCGAAGATCACCGATCTGATTCAGAAGGCCAAAGACGCGGGCAAAGATGTGACCCAGTTGGATGCGCTCCAGCAGGACTATGAGGCGAAACTGACTGATGCGACAAATCATCTGAACGACGCGCAGAGCCTGATTCCCAGCCTGGTCCCGGCTAACTATCCTGGCACCGACCAGACGCTCAAGAACTATCGCGCCGACCTGAAGGCGTCGCACGACGACATCAAGGACGCGGCCAGTGATCTGCATCAGATGGTCCAGATTCTCAAGGCCGACCTGGGCGGCAAATAGCGCGTACACAGACAGCGAAAGCTGAACCTGTGCCCTTCCAGCAGCCCCTGATAGAAGCGCTCGTGGTCGTCGAGCATGCGCGCAAGGCTGAAAAGCTGGCGGGCGCGAGCGCGACAGGCGGTGCGCGAGAGCGCGGGGACGGCGTCAACGGCCAGCGCGGCGGCGGCGATATCGCCGGGCGGAATCAGAAAGCCTGTCTCGCCGTCGCTGATGACCTCCGGCAGCGCGCCGCGCGCGTAGGCGATGACCGGGCAGCCTGCCGCCAGCGCCTCGGCGGCGACCAGGCCAAACGGCTCCTCCCA
>JBJKSJ010000100.1:0-10962 GCA_046704085.1 Ktedonobacterales bacterium
GCTGAAAATGCTCGATCCCTTCGTGAAACGAGGTCAGCGTCTCCAGGTTTTCCAGGTCGCCGATATGCTGGCTGAGAAAAGCTTGCCGCCCCTTTGCCAGACAAAATGTATTTTTGAGATGGCCGCCGCAGGCCAGGATGGGCGCCGGGCAATCGAACGCCAGCGGAACCGGCTCCGGCGCGTAGCCGCGTGACCGGCGCAGCAGTTGCTCGCCGCCAGCCGCCACGCGAACCACCGAATCATCGCAGCGCATGTGAATCGCCCGGTTGTGGGTCAGCATGCCATCGGCCAGCGGCATGAGCCGCGCGCGGGCATCCGCATCTTGATAGGCAATCGGCTCATCGCTCAGATTGCCGCTGGTCATCACCAGCGCCGCCGGGCGCGCTGGCCCAATAGCCCCCGCAAAAGCAGCGAGCAGCAGATGATGCAGAGGTGTGTAGGGCAGCATGAGACCCAGCGTCGTATAGGCGGGCGCCACGCCCGGCGCAGCGGGGCAGTCTGCGCGCTGGTCCAGCAGCACAATGGGCCGACGCCGCGACTGAAGCAGCGCCGCCTCGGCCTCGCTGACCTGGCAAAGCTGACGAACCGTCGCCAGATCGGGCGCCATCAGCGCGAAGGGTTTGGCCTCGCGGCGCTTCTGCCGACGCAGCCGCTGCACAGCCTCCATGTTGAGGGCATCGCAGGCCAGGTGATAGCCGCCCAGCCCTTTGATCGTCAGGATGGCCCCGGCGGCCAGGCGCGCCGCCGCCTCGGCGATGGGGTCGGCGCACGCAACCGGCAGATGCTGCCCGTCTAGCAGCGCGATCTGCGGGCCACAAACGGGACAGGCGTTGGGCTGGGCATGAAAGCGCCGGTTCAGCGGATCACTGTACTCCGCCTGGCAGGCAGGGCACATCGAGAAGACGCGCATGGTCGTCTTCTCCCGATCATAGGGGACATCCAGCACAATCGTAAAGCGCGGGCCGCAGTTGGTGCAGTTGATGAAGGGATAGCCAAAGCGCCGGTCAGCGGGGTCAAAGAGTTCGCGCAGGCAATCATCGCAGGTCGCCGTTTCGGGCGAGATCAGCGCCTGGCGCTCGGCGCCAGCCTGGCTGTGAGCAATGCTAAAGGTCGTGTCATGGCAGGGCGGAATACCTTCGCTGGAGAGCATATCGATACGCGCCAGCGGCGGCGTCTCAGTATAGAGCGCCTGCTCAAAGTCCTCCAGCGCCTCCAGCGTGCCTTCAACCTCAATGGTCACTCCTCGGCTGTCGTTCAG
Source organism: Ktedonobacterales bacterium (assembly GCA_046704085.1). Classification (GTDB taxonomy): domain Bacteria; phylum Chloroflexota; class Ktedonobacteria; order Ktedonobacterales; family DATBGS01; genus DATBHW01. The sequence goes on from JBJKSJ010000100.1 coordinate 1,259, forward strand.
CACAAAACCCGCCAGGCCAAGGCGCAGCGCCAGCCCATAGACGAAAGGCCGGAAGCCCACGCCCTGGACAATGCCCTGAATGACGATGCGCCTTCTCTGCACGGATGTGCCAATGGTCAATGCCATCACGAACGCCTCTTTGCCAGGCCGCCCTGAAGCCCGTTGCTAACAGGCGGTTTTTGTTGAGACTAGATAAGCAATGAGTCGCCAGCTTCTCCTTGCGCGAAGGCAACCAGCCATTCGCACCAGGCGTCAAGCCCTTCGCCTGTCCGGCAGCTTAGCTCGAAGATACGCAGACGCGGATTGATCGCTAACGCCTGCCGTTTGACCTTCTCCAGATCATAGTCCACGTAGGGCAGCAGGTCGAGCTTATTGATCACCATGATCTGCGAGATGGCAAACATCTGGGGATACTTTGCCGGTTTGTCATCGCCCTCCGTCGTGCTGACGACGACGACCGAGGCATCTTCGCCCAGCTTCCAGGCGGCGGGACAGACCAGATTGCCGATATTTTCAATGATGAGCAGATCGACGCGCCCCAGATCAAGCTTTCCCAGCGCGTCGCGCACCATATGCGCCTCCAGATGGCAGGCGCCGCGCGTATTGATCTGCACCGTCTCCGCGCCTGCCGCTTCCACCCGCTCCGCGTCGGCGGTGGTCTCGATGTCGCCCTCGATGATGCCAATCCCCAGGCGCCCACGCAGCCGCTCCACGCTGCGTTCCAGCAGGGCCGTCTTGCCTGCGCCCGGCGAACTCATCATGTTGAGCGCGCGCAGCCCGCGCGCGGCCAATACTCGCCTGATCTCCTCAGCAGTGGTCTCGTTGGCTGCCAGGATCGGCTGCGCAATCGTCACTTTGGGCACGTCTGACGCTCCTCTTCGCTCTCTGGTTCGATCTCCATCTCAAGAATCTGGAGTTCTGTGCCAGAAATCACCTGTGTGTCCCATCCTTCACACGCTGGACATTGGGCGACAAAATTGACGACAGAAAACTCGCTGGCGCAGGCACGGCAGTAGGCCCGATGGGGCACGCTATCGATCAGCAATTGCGCCCCCGTCAGCAGCGGATCAAGACTCGCCAGCATCTCGAACGAGAAGGTCAATGAATCGGCAACGATGCCGCTGGCCTCGCCAACCTGAAGCCGCACGCTCTTCACATGCGCGGCATGGTGTTCGTCGGCACGGGCCTCCACCACATCAACGATGCTCTGGGCAATCGCCATTTCGTGCATAGCACGCCTCGCTCCCTTGGCAGCATCTCTGGATCATCGCTCTGCCCTATCGTCCCCCGAAACCAACTGCCCGACGAGCGCATCGATCATTTTCACCGCCTCATCGACGGCAGTCTGCACCGGCGCGCTCAACCCCATCTGCATGTCGTCGTAGCCTGCGACGCCAGGCGGAGTGGCTGGCTCGCAGCCGACGAGTAAGGTCCGTATTGGCCGGGCGCCCAGCGCGCGCGCGAAGGCCAGCACCTTCACCGGGTCCATACTGTGCGCGTCCAGGGCAATTCTGCCAGCTTCCAAACCTTGCTCCGGGCCGCCATTGGCTTCCTTTGGCTCAATCAGCGAGAGCGTGCCTGGTGGTCTGCCGCGTGGAACAGCATCCACCAGGATCAGCATATCATATTCATCATCAAGCAGAGTGTACGCCAGGTCCATGCCCCGAATGCCAAAATCAATCACCTGCATGCCCGTCGGGTACTGGCGCTGCGCCAGGCGTTGGGCCACCTCCACGCCAAAGCCATCATCCCCCAGAAAGATATTGCCAATACCGGCGATCAATATCTTTTGAGGCAAGCGATCTGCTGGCGCTGGCAGGCTCATAATGACTCATTCCAGGGAAGGCCGCCCAGCACTTCCACCTCCTGTGGGAAGAAGAAGAAGCGATGGCCGGGCATCACGCGCTCGTCCGCCTGCTCTCTGCCGGGATCATCATCCAGCGCCACCATCAGATAGACGCGGTCCTCATAATCCTGTCTGATCTCTACAATACGCGCCGTCTTGCCAACCAGCAGCATATCGAAGGCATCGGCGCGTGCCGATGGCCGCAGCAACACCTGATCGCCCACCTTGATCTCGCGGCCATCCACCTGGATCGAGGTCAGCCGGGGCTGTTCTTGTTCTTCATCGCCCCACGAGAAATCCTCTGGCAGTTCGTCGTTCATGCGTCATCCCCTGCATCCAGTAGCCGCAGGCTGCGGATCGTCCCGTGAAGCTGCATCAGTTGCTCGGCGGTCATCGCCTCGGTGCGCTCCAGCACCTCGCGGGCGCGCGTGTCGCCCTGACGTATCTCCTCTTTCTCCTCATCGCTCAGCGTCAGAATGCGCAACGTCAATATCTCGTCAATTTCCGTGCCATCAAAAAGGGCGCCCTGGCTCTCCGGCGCGATCTGCGGATAGTCATAGAGAATAATCGGCGAAGAAAGCAACGTGTCGGTTTCGCCCCCGGCGCCCACCAGCACCGGCCAGGTGCGCTGATTCTGGCAGCCCTGCGCGGCGGCCTGGAAGGCTGCGGGCGGCTCCAGCAGCGAGACAAAACTCCCCGCGCGCGCCTGTAAGATGGTATGGGTGGAAACAAAGGATTGCAGCACAATCGCCTCGTGGCGCACGGCCACCGCGCCCGTCTCAGGCGTCGTGTTCTCAATCTGCACGCTCAGCTTGAAGAGGCGCCCATCCGTCAGGGCATCCGCCGACATGAGCGATTCGACAGTGATGCTGACGATGCCCGCAATCGGCAGGCTTTGCCGCACCTCTGGGGCATCCGGCGCTTCCAGGCGCTCGCCAGGATAGCTGATCGTCATCTGCCGGGGCTGCGCCAGCAGGTCGCCCAGCGTCAGGGAGGATAGGCTCAGTTCGCGCTCGACGCCCTCTTGCCAGGAGGTGTCGGGCTGGTAGGCCAGCATCCGCCGCTCGCCCATCTCACCGCCCTGCGTGCTGCGCACCAGCAGATGCAAAAACCTGACGGTGATGTCTAGCTCGGTCTCTGGCTGGCCGAGGACCAGGCATTCCGTCCGCATCGCGCAAGGGTCGATGCCGCCCTGCGCCTCGCTGTACTCGCGTGGATAGACCACGCCAAACGTCCAACGCTGGCGGTTCTTGATCGCCGAGCGTCGGTAGGGGTACAGCAGATAGCCCTCGTAGAGGACCGCGTTGGCAATCTCTTTCACCTGATCCAGATTCATGGCTGCGCCCCCTCGCCGCTGGCCGACAACAGGTGCAGGATGGCCTCATCCCACGAGGTCAGGCCGCGCGCCGCCTTATACTGGTAGAGCCGATCAAAGACCTCTTTGTTTAGCCGCAGCCAGGCGCTGTTGGGATAGTAGCGCGCTATCATGCCTTGCCAGAGCGCCACTGGCAGGCGGAAACTCGCCTCCCGCGACCAGGAGATCTGGCCCACCTGCAAATTGCCCATCTCGCCTTCGTAGAACACCGTCCCGCTAAAGAGAAAGAGCAGGGGAATCTCGCCGTCGCCCACCGCATCGAAATACCTGGCCCCGATCACCTCGAAATCATAGGTGCAGGGGGCAGGCAGATCGACGGTGATGCTCCCGGTGAACGCTGGCGCCACTGTGCTGGTGTGCATCCAGAGCAAATTGCGCATCGTCTCTGCCCAGCGGTGAGGTTCGCCAAAGACCTCCAGCAATTTCGCCTGCGCTTCGGGGCTATAGCGCCGCTGGCTGGCCGCGATCTGAATCTGACAGCGCAGCGCCACGCTATGGATGCGCTCTTGCTCGTCGGCATTGCTGATGCGCAGCTTGAAGATCAGCAGTGGAACCGCCGCAAAAGCTGGAGCCTCAGCGCCAGTGACCTCAAAGCTCAGGTCTGGCATCTGGCCCTCCCCCCGTCGGCTCCGCTTTCGCCCGCAGCCCGGCAAAGAACGTATCAATCGCCGCCCAGACCTCCTCGCCGCCGCTCAGCCCGTGCCAGTTCACGCGAATCAGCCCCACAAGCTGGTAGCAGGCATCAATCGGAACGATGTAGTATTCGCGCGCCTGCTTCACGCGATTGATGAGCAGCGCCTCTACGTCTGGCTCCAGATCGTTCAAGATGGGATTATTGCTGGCGAGTGTCTGCCAGCCCTCCAGACTGAGCAGCGATTCTGTCGGCCCTGCCGGGCTGGGATAAAAAGCCATCACCGGCCTGGCCCCACTGCTCTGCAAGAGAAACGCCATCCCAACCGGAATCATCAACTCGTCCCACTGCGCCTCTGTCATCTGAAAATCGCGCAGCGCCAGCCTGCGTTGGGGCACGCGCCGATACCTGGCGTTACCCGCGTCCTGGTTGCTGAAGAGCAGCGAGCAGGGATCGCAGACGCAGACGAGCGCACGGCTGTTCAGGTCCAGCAGATGGCGGTGTTCGGGCGCCAGCGGCGCATCGCAGAGATCGCAATGCTCTACCGGCGCGGGCGGCGGTTTGCGCTCCTGGGTAAAACGCCGCAGCGCCCCCAGCGGGTCAGCGGAGCGTGCGCCCTGATCATTATTACTACGGGAAGAGGCCGGCATATCCGCTCCTCCGTTAACTAGCCGACTGGATTCGTGATCTGCACAGCCATACCCTCTCACCGGCCATCAGCAAGTGAGGCATGACCACTGCTGCATCGATTGCAGTAAGCATATGTCGTGCCGCCAATCTTGCTGAAGCGCAGCGATGGGTAGGCTTCATGCGCTATACTAGCTGCGGAAAACCATCGGCGCCAGCCGAGCCAGTTCGTGGAGGAAACGACAGGATGTTGAGCGCCACCCTTGCTTTCGCGCCGGTCGGCCAGCAAAATCCCTCGCAAACGGGGGCTATCGTGATTGCGGTGGTCTTTGTGCTGCTGGGGATCAGCGGCCTCTGGCTGACCTGGCGGATGCGCCTGAAGAAGCGTCGAGTGCAGACGCTGCTCGCCCAGCAGCAGGCCATCCTTGATCGCCAGTTTGCCGAGTTACAGGCCATGCGCGCGGTAGCCGAGCGTCAGATAGAACCCCACGAGCAGCAGGATGATCGCGCCAGCCCGGAGCCGGGCAGAGAACCAGGCAGCAGCCCATTGTAGTCTTCTCATCCCGCTGCTCCTGGTTCACTGATATTCGCATAGGCAGTGCGGATTCTTTCGTTACGCTAGGATGGGCCGCTGGTAATCACGCCGCTCCAGGAGTTGACGTGAAAGAAGGGCGCGCTGCCGGAATTCCCGCCAGAGACGCAGGTGACGCTTGGGGTTGGCTGATTGGAGGTCAGCGGGCCACTGATGTGGGTAGCATCGGTGAAGCTGCCCTCCAGATGCACCGTATAGTTGGGCGAGTAGGAGACCGTACAATTATCAACGTTGCCGTTGCTCAAATCATCAATAAACTGAAAGCTGAGCAGGGTCTGGGTATACGAGACCTTGCCATCCTGATATGAGCCGCTGCACATGGTAGCAACCATGTCCGTCACTCCAGAGGCAGGGGAAAACGTGTGGGGTTTGCCATCGTCCAGCGGCCCGCACACCGTGCTGCCTTTTGGGGCAGCTTGTCTGGTGACAATCAAGACCATCGGCTGCTGGGGGCCATAGAAGCTAGAGAGGGGCGGAGCGGTGGTAATCGTGAAACTGGAGTTATTGGGCGGCGCTCCGTTGGGGCCGGGCGAGCTTTGTGCGGTTGGATGCGGTTCCTCGCTGGCGGGATGCGACTGCGGCGTGCCGGGTCTGGTCACGGCGAAGACCGTCACGCCGGTAGCAGCCACCACTGCCACCGCTACAATCGCCGTAATCACCTTGGCAGCGGTCGTACCCAGCAATTTAGCGCGCAGGCCCCGCCTGGTCGCTTTGCCTGCCTTCCGTGCCTCCCTGGCGCCACGCCTGATCGGTTGCGCGCCAGGCGTTCCACCTGGGGTGCTGGGGACATGAGGCGCGCCGCTCTGTGGGCCAGCGGGGGCATTGGGCACATTGGGAACGCCACTTTGCGGGCCAGCAGGGGCGCCGGGTACGCTGGGCGCGCCACTTTGCGGGCTGGCTGGGGCATAGGGAACATGAGGGACTCCACTTTGCGGACCAGCCGCTGCGCTGGGTACGCTTGCGCCCGGTCCCGCCTCTGGCGCAGCAAGCGGCCAGATACCCTGCCGCGCGCGGCTCTGCTCCTCTGGCTCCGGCAGGGGCGCCAGAGTCTGCCCACAGCGCCCACAAAATCGCGCCTGCGCGGGCAAGGCTTCGCCACAGGTTGGGCAGCGCCTCGTCAGCATACCCTGGGAAGGTGGCGCCTCTGTCACAAAGGCGGCAGGCAGCGAGGGCTGCTCCCGCCCACAGTTCTGGCAAAGGCGCGTGGCCGAATCAACCGCCCCGCGACAAAACACGCACTGCTCCATAACAGCCCCTTCTCGTTCAAGCATGATGTGACCACTGCTCTCCTGAAGACCCAGGAGGGCAAAACCCTTCCAGCCCTCTGGCTGCTGGCACTTCTGCCAGCAAAGGATATCCTTGCCCAGCAGCATACCCTTTCCTCGCTTGAAGCGCAATGATCTGCTTCACATTCAGGCACTGTTTCCAGCCCATAGAAAGACCATTTTCCAGATCAGCGTTTTCACGGGTTGCGTCTGCTAGCGAGCCGATGTACACTCTGTGAGGGTTGAGACGACCAATCACCCACCCCCTGATTTGAGCAAGAGAAGAGGTTGATGATGAGTATCGAGGCGCTTACCGCGCTGATTCAGCGCGCCAGCAGCGATCAAGAGTTTCGCCGCCAGCTTCAATTTGAGCCGCGCCAGGCGTTCAACGGCGTGGACCTGACGGCGGCGGAATTCAACGCGCTCAAGAGCGGCAGCCCGGCCAAACTGCGCGAAGTGGGGCTGGATGAGGCGATGAGCAAGCAGGGCGCGCGCATCCGCCTCAGCCCAACACTGCGCTGGCCCATCGTGTAGCGAGCAGCCGGGCTGTTGGAAGAGAGATGATACGATTTGAGGATTGGACCGGCCTGCACGGGGGCAACACGCGCATCGGCCTGGAACGCAGCGAGCGGGTCGTCAAGGTCTTTGCCGAGAGCGAGGCCGAGCTAGCCAACTGGGGGCGTCAGCACGGCCTGAAGCCGGAGTGGATGGACCGCCGTCGGCCCGACCAGCCCCATTATGACCTCTTTCGCCGCAGCTTGCAGCTTGTGCCTCCAACTGCCAATGTCCTCACGCCCGCCGAGGTCAAAGAGCGCATCCGCGCCGAGCGTGCCGCTCGCCTTGGCAAGCCCCTGGCGAAACGACCCCGACGCAAAGAATACCCCCTCTGGATGAACGATGGCTCTGCGGACCGATAGCCCCGCGTGTGTACCCCCGGCTTCCAGCCGGGCAACCCTGGCTGCCTCGATGTGCTTTTCAATGGGCAGCGTGCGTGCAGGCGCAGGACCCCACCCCTGCCAGCAGGGATGTCGGCGGTACAAGCCCCACCCCTGCTGCCCTGCTGGCGGGGCTACAAGGAAACGCCCTGGCTCTCGGCTGCTTTTGACTCGCCGCGCTCCACCGTCAGTCGGCGCGAGGGCGGCGGAGGCGCTTTCGGGATTGTCACCGTCAGCATGCCATGTTCCAGCACAGCGCGCGCATGCTCGATGTCGCCCGCGCCAGGCAGCGCCACCGAACGGAAGAATCGTTCTATCGTGCGCTCCAGCTTGGTGCAGCCCTCGATGCGCGTATGCCTGGTGTGTGTCACCTCGGCTTTGATCGTCACCTGATCGCTGCGCACCGTCACCTCAACCTGCTCCGGTTCTGTCTCCGGCAGGCCCGTCTTCACCAGATAGTTGCGGTCCGTTTGATAGAGCGTCGTCGAGGTCAGCGTATCGCCATCCTCGGTGATCGTCTCCAGCGGCTGGGCAAAGGTCTCATCCAGCAATTTATCAATCGCCTGGCGCAGCGTTGTTAACGTCTCGCCCGGCTGCCAGCGAATCATCGTTTCCATCGTGTCCCTCCCTGCGCGCAGACGCCCCTGCTCTCACCCAGAGAGGAAGCGGAAGGCGCGTCCCTGGCCGAAGTTATGCAAGAGATATGCCAGGCGCTGGCGGATAAATCCGCGCCTGTGGGCCTTCGGCAACAAAGTCCGCCTTCGCGGACTGAAACGAACGGAGCCTGGGCGGGGAGTCCCTGAAGAGGAACCTGGCGGCGGCACGCCCCTGGCAGCGAATGTATTCGCCAGTCTACTGCTATAATTGTGGAGCCACACTTCATCGTCATATCAGGAGCAACGATCCTTTGAGATATACCTTTGCCTCCCTCGGCTATGGATTGCCTCCCGTTGCCACGACAGCCATTGCTGGCGTGATCTTTGTCGCCACGCTCGCGCTGATTATGATTCGCCCGCGCGGACTGAATGAAGCCTTCGCCGCGCTGGGCGGCGGCATCGCCATGATTGTGACCGGCATCGTCAGTCCATTCCAGGCTGCCAGTACCCTGCTCGGCGACTGGAACATCTTCCTCTTCTTCCTGGGCATGCTGGCGTTGAGCGCGCTGGCGGAACGGGCTGGCTTCTTCGACTGGTTGGCGGCGCGCTCGGCGCTGCTGGCAAAGGGCAGCACGCGCCGTCTCTTCCTGAACGTCTTCCTGCTGGGCGCCCTGATTTCAGCCTTTCTCTCCAACGACGCCACCGCGCTGATCCTGACGCCCATTGTCTATACGCTGGTCACGCGGCTGCGCGTCAGCGCCATGCCGTTTATGTTCGCCTGCACCTTCATTGCCGACACGGCCTCATTCCTGCTGCCCGTCAGCAATCCACTCAACATCATTGTGCTTTCGCACTTCAGCCTGGGCCTGCTAGAGTTTCTGCGCCTGCTGCTCCTGCCCAGCCTGCTGGTTATCGGCATCAACATCGGCGCTTTCTTCCTCATCTTTCGCCGCCAGATCGGAGGCACGTTCGAGATCAAGCGCCTGGGCACGCCCGCCAGCGCCATTCGCCACCAGAGCTACTTTCGCTATGTCACCATCGTGCTGGGCATCGTGGCCGTCGCCTATGTCGTCATCTCGCTGGTGCAGCAGCCATTGTCGCTGGTTGCCATCGCCGGGGCGGCGCTGCTGCTGATTGGCGCGTGGCATTGGAAGCAGGTACAATGGAAGTCACTGGGCAAGGAGATTTCCTGGTCGATCTTCGGCTTCATCGCGGGCATGTTCGTCGTCGTGCAGGGCATTGAAAATATCGGCTTGACGCGGCGATTCGCCCAGCTTTTGACGAGCGCAGCCGGGTCGCATGTCCTCTCGGCAACGCTGATCGGCACAGCAGGCGCGGCCATTGGCACGAATCTGGTCAATAATCTGCCGATGGCGCTGGTGATGGTTTCCACGATTGGCGCGCTCTCCGGCGGGTCGCCAGGCGTGCGGCTGGCATTGATCGCCACAACTATGTTTGGCTGCGACCTTGGGCCAAACCTGACCACTGTCGGCTCGCTGGCAACCGTTCTCTGGCTGCTGCTGCTGCGCCGTCGCGGCATGGAAGTTTCCTCGCTGGCCTACTTCAAGCTGGGCATCATGGTCACGCCCTTCATGCTGCTGGTTGGGGCACTGGCAATCTGGCTGATGATTCAGCTTTGATGCTATGAAGCTGGCACTTGTAGCGCCGTCCTTCCAGGCGGCAAATCGTGCGCCAGCACGGTGGCTGGCGCTACAAGCACTCTTCAGCTGGATGCTCCTGTGTCCTATCACGGAGGGATTGCTTATGCGCGCCTTACTCTGCCTCGATGGCACCAATACCGAGCGTCTTGCTGAGCAAACATTCGCCCTGTTGAATC
>JBJKSJ010000101.1:0-5175 GCA_046704085.1 Ktedonobacterales bacterium
AAACAGGCGTAGCCTTCATCTTTGCTGGCATGGGCGCCCAGGTCATCATTGATGAAGTAGCCATAAGCGCCTGTTTGATTCTGGCGGGTTCCATCGGGCAGTTGGAGGGTGAACTCCGGGTCGCCCACGTAGACGCCTGAGGCGCTGTTGTTTACGGCCATCAGGTCCACCAGGATGAAGCGCATGCCCTTGGGCGCCTGATAGCCCGGCGTCCAGACGCCCGTCGCCACTTTGACCACCGTCGTCACCAGGGCGCCACCAGAGGACGTCACCGATTTGCCGATGGGCGTCGGCGTCTCCTGCCAGATCGAGCCATCATAGTTCGCGCCGGTGAGGGGAATCGTCTCCTGCGCCTCATTGTCCGAGCCGATGACCACGTTCCAATCGCTGATCTGCGTGCCATGCGGCACGTTGAAGTACCAGTAGCCTGTGGCCTTCCTCTGCGCTCGTATAGTGCCAGGCAAACTGTCAGATTGGCCGTTGAATTCTGGATAGGGATTGCCATCAGGGCCGATGACATTCGTATTCAGGTCAAGGATGACATCGTGCGTATCTGCGCTGTTATCCAGTTGGGCCTGAATCTTCAATATATCTCTGGTGGGGTCATTGACCGGAGTATTCGGGCCGCCCTGAAACTGGGTCGCGTTCATCATGGTGATGGTGACGCCCGCGTAGATCGCCTGAAGGTTCAGATTGTTGAGCGTCTGCGCGCCAGTGAGGTTCGGCGTCGGCGTCGGCGTGCTGCCAGAAGGGGTGGGCGTGTTGCTCGTGCCAGCAGTGGGGCTGGCACCAGGATGCGTCCCTGTGCCGTTGTTCTGGCTGGTCGAATTGTTGGAGTTTTTGTGCAGCAGGGTGAAGGCCAGCACTCCGCCGCCGCCAAGCACCAGCACAACCAGCACGACGGCCACAATCAGGCCCAGCGCCACGCGCCTGCCGCTGCCCTTTTGCGGCTGCGCCCAGGGGGCGACGCCGCCCTGCGGCGTGATCACCGGGGGTGGGCCAGGCGCGTAGCCCGGCGCGGGAGGCGGCGCGTACTGCGGGGGCTGGCTGGACCCTGGCGGAAACGACCCCGGCGCGGCGGGGCCGGACCCTGGCCCGTTATACTGGCTAAAGGGCGCCTGCGCGCCGGGCGGCGGAGGAAGCGGCGTGTACTGCGCGGCATAGGCATCGCTCGACGCTCCCCCCGCGCTGCCAAAGGCGCTCTCTGGTGGCGGCGGCGGCGCCAGCCGCGTCGGATCGGTGTCTAAGGTGCTGCCTGGCGGGGGCGGCGGCGTGAGTTGCGTCGCCTGGTTCTCTATCCCCGCTGGCGCGCCCTGGTTGACCGACGTCTGGCGAGCGCCGCAGTTGCCACAAAAGGCCGCGCCTGCTGGCAGGGGCTGGCCGCAATTGACGCAAGGTGTTGATCCCATTGGAGTCCGCCTCCATCTCTACGCGCGGGTAGCGAGGCGCCCGCGCGCTGTGTTGTCGCATTTCCTGCTAAAAAAGAACGTTCCACCCCTGGCACTTTGGGGCATCAACGCCTTGCTCATCAGCGCTGGCCTGGTGAAGCGCGAACCATGCGGCCATCTCCCTGCTCACGCTATTATAGCATGCTTTGGATAGATGTCTTGTGCAATGGTCTGCCCTCTTTGAGCGAGGCGATGGCGCCCGTCCTACGGCGCGCGCCAGACCTGCGCGGTCTGATCGGCGCTGGCCGAGGCGATCTGCTGGCCGGTGGAGGACCAGCCGACATCATCGACCCCTCCTGTGTGCTTGCTGTAGGTCAGCACCGTGTTGGCGCTGCTGGCATCCCAGACCTGCGCCGTTCGATCCTGGCTGGCCGAAACGATGCGCTGCCCATCCGGCGACCAGGAGACTGCCGTCACATTGTTGCTGTGCCCGGTATAGGTCACGACGTTGTTCCCGGTGATGGCGTCCCAGACCTGCGTGGTGTGATCATAGCTGCCAGAGGCGATGCGTTTCCCATTCGGGGACCAGCGCACGGCAGCCACGCCGCTCGCGTGGCCGTTGTAGACATAGACGAGGTTCCCCAGCCCATTGGTGGGATTCCAGACCTGCACCGTCTTATCTTTGCTTCCCGATGCCACCAGGCTGCCATCGGGCGACCAGTCTACCGCCCAGACATGATCGGTATGGTTGGCAAACGTGAAGATAAATTGCTGGGTTGCCGCTTCCCAGACGCGCACGGTGTCATCGTAGCTTGCCGAGGCGATCAGCTTGCTGTCGGGCGACCAGGCCACCGCCTCCACCTCGGCGCTGTGGCCGGTATAGATCGTGATGTTGGCGCCGCTGCTGGCGTCCCAAATCTGGACCGTTTTATCCCTGCCCGCCGAGGCGATCTTGCTGCCATCGGGCGACCAGGCCACCGTCCAGACCTGATCGCTGTGGCCGCGATAGGTGAGGACATGGTTTCCGTTCAGGGCGTCCCAGACGCGCACGGTGTGGTCAAAACTGCCGGTGGCGATGCGCTTCCCGTTGGGCGACCAGGCCAGCGCGTCAACGGCGCTGCTCTGGCCGTGATAGGTATACAGCGTGTCGCCCGGCTGCGGCGGCGTGGGTGTTGGCGTCTCCGTTGGCGTGGCAGTCGCGGTGGCAGTGGCTGTAGAGGTTGCCGTCCCTGTCGCAGTGGTCGTAGGCGTCGCGCCGTGCTGCGTCGTGCCGCCGCCAGTTTTGCTGGTGAGGAGCAGCGCCGCTGCGCCGCCGCCAATCATCGCCAGCCCGGCGGCCCCGGCGAGCAGGACTGTTCGCCGCGAGATACCCTGTTTGGGCGGTGGCCCAGCCTGCCCCGGCGCGGGCGCGAAAGGATAGCCAGGAGGAGGCGGCGTGCCATAGGTCGATGCGTCATACGATGGGACTCCCGCCGGGGGATTGGACGACCAACCGGCAGGGTGCGCGGGCGCGTAAGCTGGCGGCGTGCTGGGAGGAACCGATGGTTGCCGGGGTGGTCCACTCCCTGGCGCGTAGGGCGGCGGTGGATTGGAAGTGACCGTTGATTGCTGGGTCAGTCCACTCCCTGGCGCGCCGGATGGAGCAGAGGGCGTGGGCGGCGGGACAGCGTTGGGCGGGAGTGAACTGATCACCGTTTGCGCCGTGAAGACCGATGGCCCTGCCTGGCCCGACTGCGCCGGGGGGCTGGCAGGCGCGGGCGCGCCAGGAAGCGTCTGTGCGCGCGTGATGGACGCCTGGCCGCCATCGCCCAGGCTGGCCTGCTCCAGGGCGTTGGCAAACGCGCGCATGCTGCCAAAGCGCGCTTTGGGGTCTTTCGCCAGGGCAGTCAGTACCACCTGCTCCAGCATGGGTGAGATCGTCGGGACGCGCTCACGCAGCGGCGGCGGCGGGGCCAGCACATGCTGGCTGGCAACCTCGGTAAACGTCCCCTGAAACGGGCGCTGACCGCTGAGCCATTCATAGACGACGACACCGAGCGAATATTGATCGCTGGCCGGGCGCGGCTTGCCCTGTAACTGTTCGGGAGCCATATAGGCCGCCGTCCCGGCGACGCCCTGCGTCTCTTGATAGCTGGAACTCTGGGCCGCCAGCGCGATGCCAAAGTCCGAAAGCAAGACCTCGTTGCTGCGCCCCAGCAGCATATTCTCCGGCTTGACATCGCGGTGAATCAGCCGCTGATCGTGGGCGTATTGCAAAGCATCCGCTACCTGCTTGACGTAGGGCAGCATTACTGCCGGAGCCAGCGGCTGCTCAGCAGGGAAACGCTGGCGCAGCGAGCCATTGGGCGCGTAGTCCATCAGCAGATAGGGCGTGCCATCCTGCACGCCAAAATCCAGCACGCGCACGATATGCGCATGCACCAGCGTGGCAATCGTGCGCGCCTCGACGCGAAACTTCTCGACATCTGTCTGACTTGCCAGTTGGGTATGCAAGACTTTTACGGCGGCTTCCGTGCCCAGATAGACCTGCACCGCCAGATAGACCTCGGCAAAAGCGCCCTTGCCCAGCAATCGGGTCAGGCGATAGTTCCCAAATTGCTGGCCTTCTCGTTCGGCCATTGATGCGACCTCCTGAAGAGGAGTGATAATACCCAATCCTCATCCGCGTTCTCTTGATCAAGAACGTCGATAGTCGGGAGATTGGGGGAAACGCTAGACGGCTTCCCAGACCAACGCCGTCTTATCATCGCTGGCCGAGGCGACGCGCGTGCTATCCGGCGACCAGACGACCGCCTCAATCACGCTGCTATGCCCGCGATATTCATAGAGAAAATGCCCCGTTGGCTCCCAGACCTGCACCGTCGTATCGTGGGTTGCTTCAGGCAGGTTGGTATTCCCGGCGCCAGAAGCGATGCACCGGCCATCCGCCGACCATGCCACCGTATTGACCCCATCAGTATGGCCGTGATAGTTGATCGTGGCCGTCCCGGCGATGGGCTGCCAGACTTGCGCCGTTCCGTCGTGGCTGCCAGAGACTAATTGTGTCCCATCCGGGGACCAGGCGACTGCCCAGACCTCACCAGCCTGGTAGGTGTAGGTATACAGGGTGAAGCCATCGCTGGCGCGCCAGACCTGCACCGTCCGATCAACGCTGGCCGAGGCGATTTTGCTGCTGTCGGGCGACCAGGCCACCTGCTTCACCGCTGCCATATGCCCGGTATACGTCTGGAGGGTCGCGGCGGTCTGCGCGTCCCAGACGTGGACCGTGTGATCCCTATCTTTAGCGGGCGTATTGCCGCCGCTGCCGGAGGCGATGCGGCTGCCATCGGGCGACCAGGCCACTGTGCCGACGTAGCTCCTGTGGCCGCGATAGGTCAGCAGCGTCTTCCCACTGCGCGCCTCCCAGACCTGCACCGTCAGGTCGCTGCTGCCAGAGGCGATCCGCGTGCCATCCGGCGACCAGGCGACGGCGTTGACCGGGCCGGTATGTCCGGTATAGGTCAGGAGGGGCTGGCCTGTGCGCGCGTCCCAGACGATCACCCGCTGATCGCGGCTGCCGGTGACGATGTACCGGCCATCGCGCGACCAGTCAACGGCATAGACCGAGTCGGTATGGCGGGTCAAGGTGAGCAAGGTAGTTCCCTGGGGCAGAAGCGGCGCGGGCGAGGGCGCTGCGGTGCGCCAGGGCGTGGCCGTCGGGCGCGTCGCCGTCGGGTCGGCGGCTGGCCGGTGATCGAGCGCCAGCCAGGTCAGCGCGCCGCTGGAAGCCGCCAGTCCGGCTATGCCC
>JBJKSJ010000102.1:0-46565 GCA_046704085.1 Ktedonobacterales bacterium
CCTCAGCCCCACCGCCGCTTGCCTCGCCATATCAGGCAAATCAACAAGCTATACCGCCCATCACGCCACCGTCCCCAGCGGCCATGCCGCCCGTCACGCCTCCACCGAGTCCGGCAGACTATCCAACCATATGGCACAGCCCTCCGCCTGTGCAGACCCCGCCGGGCAATATGCCGATCATCCGCGTCGCGCCGCCATCCACCGGAGGCGCCAGCCCCGGCAGTCCATACGCCCCGCCCCCAGGCCAGCCCGCCGCGCCAAGGTATCAGTACCCGCCCGCGCGCAGCGCAGCGCCTCTGCCAGTGGCCTTCCCTGGCGCTCAGCCGCGCCAGCAGCGATCAAAGCCGTCGCTTCTGACGATAACGGCGCTGGCGGGCGTCGTTCTGATTTTGCTGACAGCCGCCGTAGTCAGTGTGCTTATTCTGGGCAATAGACCAGCGACAGGTGTGACCACTTGCCCCACGCAGACTGCCGCTCAACCATCAGCAACCCCTCACTTTTCTCCCACTCCAATCAAAAGTTTTGTCGTTCCAACGCCCACCCCTGACTGCACGCCTCTTCCTGCCTCACAGTCACCAAGCAGAAAAAATACGCAAACGCAGACTGTCATATTGTCGCCGTCGGCGGCAGCCTCGCCTTTAGGTCCAGGCGCCATTATCAATCTAGCCGATTGGGCCAGTGGGGCCGATGGCTGGCAGGGGCCGTCGGATTGGAAGGTGACAGGGGGGAAGCTGCACAATGATGGTAATAGCACAGCCGCACCATCATTCATCTTTGCCCCACAGAATAGTGGGATGGCCGACTATGTAATAGTGGTCGAGGCGCAGGTCATCAGTTACACGCCTGGCCCGAATGTCAGCTTTGGCTTCGTCGTTCGCTCGACCAATCAGAGCGGAGGCTACGCCGCAGGCATCTATGCCGATCAAAACGGGCAGTTAGATAACGCGACCATTTGCTGCCAGGAGGGGATGACGGTTGATCCTAAAACCGATACGCACACGTATCAAGTTGAGGTGCAAGGCAGCCAGATCACGTTTTCTATCGATGGAAATGTGGTCTCCCGGATAATAGATAACCTATTTCTTTCTGGGCAGCAAGTGGGCCTCTTTGATGAGGGTGTGGTGCTGGATGTTACCAACTTTGAGATTCTGCATCTCTAGTAGCCCAATTGCCTGAGAGCAGCGGGTATCTCTTGTAGCGCCGCCGTCTCTGGCGGCGCAGCCGGGGGTACACACGGCTGCCAGCCGGGTACTCGTCGGCCTGCTGCACGGTGCTGCGCTGGGAACGCCCGTCCGCATTCCTGCCCGACCTCGCCCGCGCCCCGCCCCAGGACGTCCCGGCTGGAAGCCGGAGGTACAAGTGAGCCGCCACCTGGAGCGCGCGCCTATCCGAAAGTCCTCCCGGCCAATCGGGCTATGTATAAGTCGCGCATGCGGTATGAGCCAACGCCAGAACCAAGTCCGCGTAGGCGGACTTTGCGGCCCGCAGGCCCATAGGCGCGGTTTTAACCGCCAGCCCCTTCATCCCCCGCCCGCCTCTTCTGTCGGGCGCTCCGCAGCGGGCGCTGCCCGCGCCAGCGCGTCCGTGCCAGATGAGGCTGTCTGCGACTCCCCAGGGTCAGGGGCGCCTGAAGCATGGGTGGCATGCTGGTAGTGTGCGCCCAGGAACACGTTGATCTCCGCGCCCAGCAGCAGGATGAGGCCCATATAATAGAAGAGAACGAGGATCACCAGGGCGAACCCGGCTGTGGAGGCGTTGTCATTCAGGTTGAGCGAGCGCGCGGCGTAGAACGGGAACGCCAGAAGGTAGATTTCCAGGGCCAACCCGGCGAGCAGCGCGCCCTTCCATGCCTCTCGCAGTGATACCCGGCGGTTGGGGATGACCATATACACCATGAGGAACAGGGTCGAGGCGATGAGCAGGCCCGCCAGGGCGCTGGCGAGGGCTATCAAAATCCTGCTGGTCGTGGAATCCCCAAAGAGGTATCTCACCAGCGTGGTCGAGAGAACCGAGGGGATGGCAGAGATCACGAACAACACAGGAATCATCAGGATGAAGAGCAGGAGCATCTTGATCGCCAGCAGCCACTTGCGCAGCCCTTGGCGTGCGGACAGGCCATAGATGCGGTTGAAGCAGTAATCAAGGATGGTAAACAGGCGTGTTCCATAGTAGGCGCTGACCAGGAAGGTTGCCAACGCCAGCACGCCCGAATGCTTTGCCAGACGGCTCAGCGCCAGTTGGATGAATTCCTGGCTGATGGGGAGGACCGTTGTCAGCCTGTGTATTAGAGTATGGTTGGTCTGGAGAGATAAGGTGTCAATGATCAGCCCGAAGATGCTGAGCAGCAGGAGCATGATGGGCACAATGGACATCAGCAGATAATACGCCAGCATGGCAGAGAGCTTATAGACCTCATCGCGCATCACCTTCTGCTCAGCCTCGATCCCCAACTTGACAATAGGCCGGGTCTTTTGTCGGTTCACCAGCCTCATGCTGGAGTCCACCTGGCGCTGTATGGCGCCTGGGAGCTGCGGCATGCCAGAGGCATGCTTGCCTTCGGCTTGCGCGCTCTGCCGCTCGTCAGTCGCTTTTCCACCCGGTTTGGGGAAGTCTCCTTGATCGGAGGGAGGATGAGTGAGAGCCATCATCCACCTCGCTACCAGGGGCCGTGCAGCCCGCTTCTCTGATACTTCTATTATCTTTGGCGGAGACTTTTGTGCAGAAGATGCACCAGGAACCGCAGGAAAGATGCCACAGACCAGAAGCTATGCCCCTGTAGCGCCGTCCCTGGCGGCGAATCGGTGAGCTGCCAAAACGCAGCGCGCCGAGGGCGAACGCGCGCGTGGGCGCCAGACCCCCGCCCCTGCCGGCTGGAAGCTGGCGCTACAAGTGGGTATCCTGAACAAACTGCCGGAGCGCGGCGCGAAAGGCGTCCGGCTCCTCGATGTAGGGGAAATGGCCGCTCTGCTCGAAGACCACCAGCCGCGCGCCGGGGATGGCGGCGGCAATGCGCTGGCTGTTGGGCAGCGGCGCCTGCGGATCGTGCCTGCCCACCATGACCAGCGTGGGCACGCGAATCGCTTTGATCGCCTCCTCCAGATCGAAGCGCGGCAGTTGGCCGATCAAGCCTTGCAGACGCTCGATAGAAAAGAAGCTGCGCATGCCCGGCGGGCGCGGCGTCTGCTCCGGGTCGCGCACGCTCAGCGACCAGACCGTCCGTCGCCATTCCGCCGCGCCCTCAGCGGTGCCAGTTGCCAGCGCCTGGCTGGCGCGCTGCATCTGGGCGGCGCGTGGATGCTGCGGGTCGTAGATGCTGCCCTCGATGAAGCGTTGGCTCGCGCCCGTCCCCACCAGAATCAGCCCTGCCAGCCCTTCTGGATGCCGCGCGGCGTAAGACAGCGCGACCATGCCGCCGGTTGACGCGCCCACGACCACCCAGCGCGGCAGGTCCAGCGCCAACCGCGCCGCCTCCAGATCGTCGGCCAACCCCTCCATCTCCAGGTCTGCCTGTGCCCGCACTGGCCCGGATTGCCCGATGCCCCGCGCATTGAGCGCGTAGCAGGTGAAATGCGCCGTCAGCACCTCCGCCAGTGGATGCTCCAGCGAGACGCCCGTATACTGGTGGGTATAGCCAACCGGGCGCCCAGACCCGCCGACGCTGTACTCAAGCTGCCCGCCCGGAACCTCAACCAGTGGCATGGGGTGTTCCTCTCCTTTTCCGCCAGGGTAGCTGCACAATGCTCCCTGGCAGGTCTGCGCGTTTAGCTGGCCTGACTGATCTCCAGCAGATGCCCATCCGGGTCACGGAAAAAGCAGCGTATCTCTCTTCCCCAATCAACTGGCGGCGTCAAAAAGCTGGCTCCGCGCGCTTTCAGTGTTTCATAGGCAGCGTGGCAATCTGGCACGCGAAAAGTCAGTTCATGGCTGACCGTATCAGGCTCCTGTGGCGGCGCGAAGGTGATCGTCGGTTTATCTCTGGTTGGGCCGCCTCCCGTCACGAGGAGCAACCAGGTTCCCTGAAACTGGAAGACGCAGGACGTGCCGCCATACTCTCGATAGAGCGTCGCCCCCAACACGGTCTGATAAAACTGCCGTGTGCGGTCAAGATCGCTGACCACGAGCAGGTGGGTGAGCGCCACCCCTTCTCCGGGAAATTCGCTTTCGGTCATCATCTGGCTGCCTTTCATCGTTGGAGCCTGGAGCTTTAGACAGAGAACGCATCATCAGGACCGATTCTAACCGCTATTGCTGATATACTCTGATCGCGAAAGCACGAGACACTCTCCTCATCGGCCAGAAAAGGAGCGATCACTTGGAAACACAAACCGTCCATCTCTTTGTGTTCAACACACTCTCAGATTGGGAGCCAGGCTTTGCTATTGCTGGTCTGAATAACCCGGCGTTCCAGGCCCGGCCTGGGCGCTATCAAGTCAAGACCGTTGGCGTGAGCCGCCATCCAGTGGCAACCATTGGCGGCGTCACCATGCTCCCCGATATGACCCTTGACGAGCTTGATCCGGCGCAGAGCGCCCTGCTGATTCTGACCGGCGGCGCCGGTTGGGACGAAGGGAACCATCCCGAAGCGATTGAGAAAGCCAGACAATTTCTGGCGGCGGGCGTGCCCGTCGCCGCCATCTGCGGCGCCACTGCCGGGCTGGCGCGCGCAGGCATGCTGGACGATAAGCGCCACACGAGCAATGCGCCTGAATACTTGCAAGCGCAGAACTATCAGGGAGCGGCGCTCTATCAACACCAGCCCGCCGTGACCGATGGCAATCTCATCACCGCTGGCGCAACCGCGCCGATTGAGTTTGCCTACGAGATTTTCAGAAAGCTAGACGTGTATACTTCTGAGGTGCTTGACGCCTGGTATGGGCTGTACAAAACCGGCGATCCCAAATACTTTTACGCGGCGCAGCAGCAGGTAGCCGGATAAAACGTTTGGAGTGGATCGCCCGCCCGCAGGCCGACTTTCTGCGCGGCGCTGTTAATCTCCGAGCGCCAGCGTCGGCTCTTCGATCTCCTCAGCCACTGCAAACGCGCCAATCTTGCGGAACCTGGCATAACGCTGCTGCACCAGTTCTTCCGCGCACAGCGGAGCCAGCGCGTCCAGATGCTTGAGGATAGCCGCTTTGAGCGTCCTGGCCGCCGCCGCGTAGTCCTGGTGCGCGCCGCCCAGCGGCTCAGGAATCAACTCGTCCACCAGCCCAAACTCAGCGAGATCGCGCGCCCTGACCTTCATCGCCTCGGCGGCCTGTGGCGCGTAGTGCGTGTCCCGCCAGAGAATGGAGGCGGCGGCTTCTGGCGGGGCAACCGAATACATGCTAAACTCCAGCATCAGCACGCGATCTGCCACGCCCAGCGCCAGCGCGCCGCCGCTGCCGCCTTCCCCGATGATGACAGCCACGATGGGCACACGCAGCCCGGCCATCACCAGCAGGCTTTCTGCAATTGCCTGAGACTGCCCGCGCTGCTCTGCCGCCAGATCGGGGGAGGCCGCCGGGGTATCGATCAGCGTCACAATGGGCAGGCCAAACTTTTCAGCCTGGCGCATCAGGCGGATGGCTTTCCGATAGCCATCAGGATGCGCCATGCCAAACGCGCATTCCAGCTTCTCCTGGGTCTCGCGCCCCTTCTGGTGGCCGATCAGCATGACCGCGCGGCCATCAATCTGCGCCAGCCCGCCCTGGATCGCCCGATCATCACCAAAGCATCGGTCCCCGCGCAGTTCAAAAAAGTCATCGCAGATCAGCCGGATATAATCAAGGGTATAGGGCCGTTCTTTGTGCCGCGCCACCTGCACACATTGCCAGGGGGTCAGATTGCTGTAAATCTGCGCCGTCGCCTGCGCCAGTTCTGCCTCCAGCCCGGCCATCTGCTCGCGCTCTTCTGGCTTGAGCCTGTTCTCTTTGCGTTGCAGCGCGTTCAGCTTCTTCTCAAGCTCGGCCAGGGACTTCTCAAACTCCAGGATGTACGCCATGCTTGCCTCTCCAGGGGGCAGCGTCTTGCCGACGCCGCGTGCTGTGTCCAGCCATCATCGTCACGCGCGCCTGGTCGCAGCGGCGCTGTGCCCTGCTGCGCCAGCGCCAGCCCGGGAGCCGGGCGTGAATATCATATGGCCTATTGTAGCATAGGACACAACAGGCTGGCGGTTAAAACCGCGCCTAAGGGCGCTGCGGCGCCACCAAGTCCGCCTGCGCGGACTCCCCACCCCAGAAACGCGGCGCCCTTCGTCTTCGTCCTAACCCGCGAAGGCGGGTTTTGTGGCGGAACGCCTCTAGGCGCGGTTTTAACCGCCAGCCAACTGTTAGTAGACCTTCGTGGGCGTGATGCAGATCGCCTGGCTGTAGGACTTTGCCATCGCTTCCGGGGTGTAGCCGATGCGCGCGATGTGTGTCTGATACTTGGCGACATACGCGGGCATGGTGGTCGTCACGTCGGGATCATCCAGCAGTTCCGCCTCGCCATCCAGCACGATCACATCGGCCCCGTTCCGAGTCTGATCCAGCGCCAGCGTGACATGCGTGTTCTGGCGCAGGTTGCGAATCTTCTGGTTGTTGGGTTGGCTGAAAATGAAAATATGCTCACCGTCCCAGAGAAACCAGACCGCGACCATATGCGGGCGTCCGTCGGGCCGCACGCTGGCGAGCCAGAGAATGATGTCTTCGCGCAGCCGCTGATCGATATGCGCATCTTGCTTTTGGGTCAGATCAAGCATGGGTATCTCTTTTCCTAATAGCTTGGATATGAACGTCAGGCGCACTGCGCGCCTTCTCTGCAAAACTATAGCGCGCTGACACTCCAGGCGCCAGCAAGCTATTACGAAAGCGCGTTGCTCTCGCCAAGGAGAGAAAAGACCTGACGCATAAAAGCGGCCCGCCCTACGTAGAAGTGCTGAGCGTTTCCCTACCAAAAAGCCGATGCAACTTGTTCCTCTAGCTGGTACGTATATAGTAGGGAAGGGAATAGAGACTCTAGCCAAAAGTTGGGGCTGCCTCGTGGAGCGCCGTCCTTCCAGGCGGCGAAGCGTTGGGCCGCTGTATTGTGGCGCTACAGAGGAAAAAGGAAAGGCAGGCCGGTGATGTCAAATATGCGCTATCGCAAGCCCAGTCCGAAGACCCTGCTGGGCGTCACGAAGATGAAGAAGCGGGCCAAGAAAGCGCTGGGCATCAACAAATTGCTCTGGCCGTTCCGCGCGGTGGGCAACTATCAGCGCCGCATGCTGCGCCGCGCCGGATACTATAGCCCGGAGATGAAGATGATGCGCGCGATGAAGCGCGGGCAGGTTGCCGGTCCGATTGGGCCGCTTCAGGTCGGCGAGCGCGGCAAAGACGGCGAGGAGAGCGACAAAGGCTCACCGGGTAACTCGCTGCTGATGGCGGCCATGCTGGCAAAGGGCCAGCATGACACAAAAGACTCCGGCGATAATTCGCTGATGATGGCGGCCATGCTTGCCAATGGAAAGCACAGCCAGGATGACGACGGCAAAGGCGAGAAGAAAGGCGGGCATGATGGCCCCAATCTGGCCGAGGCCATGCTGCTGGCGACGGCCCTGAAAGGTTCGCAAGCCGGACACGCGCCCAATGCAAAACACGCTGCCGAGGGGCCAGCACCCAAAGCCGCCCATCCTCATACGCCAGCGGGCCATGCCCATCAGGCCGATGAAGCGCCAGCCGCCGCGCCGCGCAAACTCCAGCGCGCGCAGCCCGAACCAGCGCCGAAACGCCATCGAGGATGGCGCATGCTGGGCTTAGTCCTGACGGCGCTGCTGGTGGCCGCTGCCATCATCGCCGTCTGGTATTTCTGGCTGATGTGATTACACAACCAGACAGGCGCGCTGGTGTGATACAATGAAGCCTGGCTTGTCCACTTTTTTTGCCGGTGGAACGGGGTTTCAGGTTTCATGGAGCAGACTACATCGTTATCCACAGGCGCGCCTGGCGGCCCGCTGATTCGGCTCCCGCTGGGCGCGATGGTGGTCCTGGTTGGGCCAGCGGGAAGCGGGAAATCGACCTGGGCCGCGCACCACTTTCTGCCTACGCAGGTGGTCTCCTCTGATGTCTGCCGGGGTCTGATCGCCGATGATGAGACCGATCAGACCGTCTCGCGTGACGCTTTTCGCCTGCTGTACTTCATTCTGAGCGAGCACCTGCGCCGGGGCTTGCTCACGGTGGTGGATTCAACGGCCCTCCAGCCTTCCATTCGCACCGAACTGCTCAATATCGCCGCGCAGCATGGCAGCCCGACGGTCGCCATCGTCTTTGCCCTGCCGCCGGAACTCAACGCGCAGTGGAACGCTAACCGCGAGCGGCGCGTCCCCGATGAGGCGCTGGAACGCCACCGCAAGAATCTGGAACTAACCCTGCGCCGACTCCCCACCGAAGGGTTCAACAGCATATACACGCTGCGTGCGCCGGAGGAACTGGCAAGCGCGCATGTCGTCATTGGCGGCTTTGTGCCAGAGCGCGATACGCCGCCCTTCGACATCATCGGCGACCTGCATGGCTGCTATGACGAGCTAGCTGCCCTCTTTGAGCGCCTGGGCTATTGCTGGCGCGAGACCGAGCAAGATTTCGCCCATCCTGCCGGGCGCGTGCCCGTCTTTGTCGGCGACCTCGCTGATCGCGGACCGGCCAGCCTGCCGGTCCTGACGCTGGTGGAGCGCATGGTCGCGTGCGGCGCGGCGCTGCTCGTGCAGGGCAATCACGATAACAAGTTGCTGCGCTGGCTGCTGGGGCGCCGGGTGCAGGTGAAACATGGGCTGGCGCTGACGCTTGCCGAACTTGAGGCACTGCCGCAGGAGGAGCAGGAGGCGCTGCGCCCCCGGCTGATCGCCCTGCTCCAGAACGCGCCGGGCTACCTGATCCTGGATGGCGGGCGATTGGTCGTGACGCACGCGGGCATCCGCGACGAGATGATCGGGCGCTGGAACCGCGCGATCCAGGCATTCTGCCTCTATGGCGATGTCGCCAGCGTCGATCCCGAAACGGGCCTGCCCAGCCGCCGCGATTGGGCCGCCAGCCGCCCAGACGAGCAGGCCGCGCGTGGGCCGCTCATCGTCTATGGGCACAACGTTGTAGACGAGGTGCGCGAGGTGCAGCGAACGCTGAATATCGACACTGGCTGCGTTTTTGGGGGCCAGCTTACCGCGCTGCGCTACCCCGAAATGGAACTGGTCCAGGTTCCGGCGGCGCGGGCCTATTTCCAGCGTGAGCAAGGGGAAACGCCACAGGAAGCCGCCTCATAGGGCATACACATGGCTGATCGCGCCTGGCGGCAAGACGGCATGCACGCCGCAGACGCCGTTGACGATCTGCGTGATGCGCAGGTCTACGACCAGGCTTGCCAGCGCCAGCGCCTGCGGGCGCGCCAGATGATAGTGTTCCTCAAAGAGATCAAGCATGGCGCTGAGCGCAATCATGGTGGCTTCGTTCAGGTCGGCGTGGAAGCCAAAGGTGATCCAGCCCGCCGGGGTGCGCGCGCGGGGCGTGGTCAGATGCAGGTCTTCGCGCAGACGGAAGGTCAGGTCCACCTGCTCCATCGGGCACTCGATGGCTGTGCCGCAGACCTCGCCGTCGCCCTGCGCCGCGTGGCCGTCGCCGGTTGAAAAGAGCGCGCCGGGCACGGCAATGGGCAGATAGAGGACGCTGCCCGCGACCAGTTCCTTACAGTCGATATTGCCGCCAGAGACACGCGGCGGGTTGGTGGCGTGGATGCCCGGCTCATCTGGCGGCATCCCCATCACGCCCAGAAAGGGGCGCAGCGGGATGACATGGCCGTATTGATCGCGCCCGATCATGCGGTCCGGGTCAAGCGTCCAGATGAGCATATCGGGATATTCGCCAATGCCCAATCGATCATAGAGCGCCTTGCGTCCGCCGCCAAAGTAGGTGGTGCCCCAGCGGCCAGGGCGAATGATCCCGATCTGCACTTCGAGCGTCATGCCCGGCTGCGCCCCGCGTATGGCTACCGGCCCGCAGAGCGCGTGCCCGTCGTCGCGTCCCTTGACGCGCGGCGCAAACGCGCGCCGCTCCGCGCCGGGCGCGGGATACGCTTCCAGTCCCCAGCCGACATCCAGCGTGCGAAAGCGCACCGTATCGCCCGACTCAATCGTCAGCACGGGCGGAAACTCGCGGGAAAACGAGCCGTGCAAGGTCTCGCGCTCCGGCTCAATCGTGTAAAAAGCCATCGCTCATGCCCTCCAATGCTTGCTCCTGCTATGCTAGCACAGGTGAGAGACCACCACAAGCAGGTGCGCCACCTGCCCGTCGGCGAATTCATTCGCCGCTACGGGCGTGCCGCCAGGAAGTCCCACCTGCGCGGGTTAGGACGAATACCTGCCGCCTGGGGCGGGGAGTCCGCGCAGGCGGACTTGGCGGTGTAGCCTCTTGGCGCGGGTTCACCCGCCAGCCTCCATGCTGGCGAATCGGCGGCGTTACAGGTACGAGCGCCTGCCAACTGCTGCGCACTATGCTATACTCATCTTAGGGATAATCGCGGACCAGGCCACCCATTCCAGGCAAACCAGGCAGGGGCCAATGATGTTGACGCTCGCTGATCCTACTGTGCAATCGTTCTGGGCACAGGTACTGGCGGTCCTCAGCGCCATCTGGGGCGTGATCTCGGCTGGCTGGCACGCCGTGCTGCGCGTCGTGCTGGCGGAGCCGGGCGGATGGTGGAAAGGCGCGCTGCTGGTGGCCGCGCTGGCCTATGTCGAGTGGCGCGTGCGCTACTCGCTGGGCGGCTGGGTCAACACTCTCAAGCGTCCCAGCGAACACGGCAGCGGCGCCTGGGTAATCCTGACCGCGCCGGGCGTCGCCATCCACGAGTTCGGCCACGCGCTGATGACGCTGATCTTCTATCCGCTGGGCTATCGCGTCCGCCGCATTGTCCTCTTCAGTCCGGGCCTCAGCCGCGTGGCGCTGGCCGATGGGCGCGCCATGTCCGCCGTCGGCTACGTTGCCACCTCGGACCCGCCGCGCCCCATTCCGCTCGTGCATGACATCGTGCGCGTCCTGATCAGCCTGGCGCCGCTGCCCTTTGGCCTGCTGGCACTGACGCTGCTCTATGACTGGCTGACTGGGCACGCGCCCTGGCAGCCTGGCGGACTGAACCTGGGCGCGCAGCCCTGGTGGCTGGATGCCCTGCTGATCTATCTGATCCTCTGCGTCATCGCGCATTGCTGGCCCAGCCGGGGCGACTTCATCAATACCAAACCACACCTGCTGGGGCTGGGCATCACAGTACTTGTGCTGGGGCTGCTCATCTTCCTGCTGCGCGCCACGCTGGCCGCGCCCTGGGCCAGCATCACCGCTGGCGCCGCGCAGTTCGAGGGCAACGTCGCCGCCGCCATCCTGCTGATGACCGTCGTCGAGTTCGGCCTGCTGCTGCTGGTCAGCCGGGGCCGCGCGGTCTAAGACGCCCTGGCTGCTGCGGCCAGCCTGCGCGCGAACCCTTCCAACAGCGCCTGGACCTGCGCACGCCAGGCAGCATAGGGACGGAGGCTGCTCAAGACTGGCGGAATGGCTGCGCCTTCCTGCTGATAGAGCAGCACGCCATGTTCGGCGACGTTCTCCAGGACCTCCTCATCAATATCCCTGCCCAGCGTATCGCCGGAGCCGATGGAGAAGTGCCAGCGGCAAATCTGCCCGTCGGGTGCATCCTCGGCTTCTTGTGCCAGTTCCAAGATTGGCGCTGATTGGGCGCCAGTAGTGAGGGGATAGAACTGGCGCATATCGTGGACCAGCACCAGCAGGTCAGCATCGCTGGATCGATGCGGCGTCAGGCGGGTCGTCGAGCCAAAGAGCGCCAGCAGCGAGACATTGGGATCACCAGCGCGTACCAATGCTACCAGGCGCTCGATCTGCCTGATCAGGAACGGATATTCTTCCCGGTAAAGCTGGCTGCGCGGTATTCTGTGCTTTCGCATCTGCTATTCTCTTTGCGCTCGCCCTTCTGGAAGTGCTTGTCGGCGTTCATACGGATAGTCTACCGCATTGCAGGCGGCGTATGGTAGAATGAGGACGAGTCTAAACTGGAGGCTTACACCCATGCGCGAGTTCTTCAATCCCGCCTGCCGTTTCTGCCGCATAGCGCGCATCATGGGCGTGAGTATCGGCCTGCTGGCCGCGCTGTTCCTCATCGTTGGGTTTGCGCTGACACGATAGGCGCGCCCGCGTCCGCCTGGACTATTTGCCCATCTGCAAATGTGCCGCAAGCGCGCGTTTAGTAGAGCAGATGTGAGGCGACCTGCCCATGTCTGGCGGCGCGTTGAGCAATGCCCCTGAAGTCATCAGGTGGCCTGGCATCGACCAGCACAGAGGAGGCCCATCATGCTGGCGCCACAATGCAGCACCTGCGGCGCGTATTATACCGGCAACGAGGCATATTGTTCGCGCTGCGGCACTCAGCGCGTGTATAATTCCTACCAGACCGGCTACCAGGGACAGCAGCCATTTCAACAACAGCAATCCGGCGTTGGCGGCTGGCTCCAAAGCTACTATACGCCCCAACGGATTGTGCGGCGGATGATTATTGGCCGCATTATCGGCCTGGCAATCGCACTCTTTATTCTTGGCGTCTGCGCTGTCATTTTCCTGCTGAGCATCCTCGCGTCGACAGCGCACCCTTGAGCAAGGT
The DNA here is from genome assembly GCA_046704085.1 of Ktedonobacterales bacterium. GTDB lineage: Bacteria > Chloroflexota > Ktedonobacteria > Ktedonobacterales > DATBGS01 > DATBHW01. Next base: position 12,640 of record JBJKSJ010000102.1, read on the forward strand.
GAGCTATGTCGCTTGAGCTATATACTGGCGGCCCACGCTGCGGCAACTGCGGCGCGTATTTCAGCGCGGGCGAGGTGGTCTGCTCCGCCTGCGGAGCGCACCGCTATGGCCCCAATGAGCCGGTCGTCGGGCCGCTGGTTCGGCCCAGCTTCGGGCAGAGCATCCAGCATTATTTCTGGTGGGCGCTCTCCGCCGTAGGGCTGGCGCTCTGTCTGGTGCTGGGGATTGTCTTTGGTCTGATCCATTTCGTGCTGCATCTGCTGCCCATCTTTCATTAAGCAGGCCATGAGAGGACGGCTATGGCGCTTCCAACCATTCCCCCCATGCGGATCATCTATTTCTCCAGCCAGGGATCGGAGGGGACTAACGCGGTTATCAGCCTGCTGGAGCAGTTTGGGCAGCGCGTGCCGCTGGTGGTGACGACGCCTGGGCCAGCCGCCCGGCGCACCGATGCCTATAAAGACGTGGTTGCCAACATGCCCCGCAACGTGGACGTGCTGGTGACAAGCCATATCGGCCGTCTGGCCGCCATGCTGAAGGGGCTGGAGCCTGATCTGATCTTTGTGACTGGCTTTCCCTGGCGGCTGCCCCCGGAACTGCTGGCGCTGCCCCGGCTGGGCTGCGTGAATACGCATCCGGCGCTGCTGCCGCGCTATCGCGGTCCCAATCCGCTCTTCTGGCACTTCATGAACGGCGAGACACAGGGCGGCCTGACCATTCACCGCATGGACCCGGAGTTTGATACCGGACCGACTCTGTCACAGCGGGCCGTCGAGATTACGCCAGATGATGATCTGGACAGCTTCTTTCCCAAGCTGTTTGTCGCTGGCGGCGAGATGATCGTGGAGGCCCTGGCAAAAGTGGCCGCAGGCGACCCCGGCACGCCGCAGTCAACCGAGGGCGCCAGCTACGCGCCGCTCTGCACCGAGGCCGAACGCTGGCTGGACTGGAGCCGCACGGCGACGCAGTTACGCAACCAGATTCGCGGCTGGGGCCACGAAGGCGCGCGGGCGCGTGTGGAAGAGCGGACGATTCTGGCGCGGCGCGCCCGCGTCGTGCAACTTTCCCCGGCGCTGGAGATGGCGCAGCCGGGCAGGATGCTAGAGGAATCCTCCGAGGGGCTGCTGGTGCGCGCCGGGCAGGATGCCTTGCTGATCGAAGATTATGAGGCTGGCGGTTAATGACGTTTTCTATTTTAGCCAGGCCAGCCCCATCGGCCATTTTAATGGCCGCTAGGGGCGCCTGCGGGCGCCACCAAGTTCCCAAAGGGACTTCCTGGCCGCCAAGCCCGTAGCGGCGAATTCATTCGCCGACGGGCTGCGGCTGGCGCAACTACTTCTTTTTCTCCTTTGCGGGCAGGACGCCGCCGACGGCCTTGCGCCAGCCCTTCTCTTTGCTCAGCGCGAGGAAGAAGGGCCACTCCAGCACTGCGTACAGGCTGCGCGTCTGGTCGCCGTCGCGGAAGGTAATCACAAACGGCTCGCCGCCAGTCAGGATATGGCTCTGGCCGCCGCGCCCACCCAGCGCGGCCAGCCCGGCGTAATAGCGGTGATAGACGCGATCCACATGTACCTGCACGGAGAGCATGGAGTCAAAGGGGATATAGGCCAGCCCCTCGAAGTCCAGACCTTCCTCGCTCAGCCGGGCGCGCCCGCTGTGGGGCAGCAGCGCGCCCGGCGCAAGCTGCGCCAGAAACGCTTGCTGAATGAAAGCCGGGTCCAGTAGCTCATCGCCAAAGGCGGCGCTGTAGTCGCCTTCTGCCTGGGGAACGAAGATGGGTGGAAGCCCCTCTTCGGGTGTATCGGCCTCGACGACGGTGGCCTCATCCTGCTCGGTTTCGTCCTCGTGTTCTTCCACTGCGACGATCACGACCTCGGCTGCGCCGTTCTGCTCGTAAGCCCTGTGCCCGGCTTTTTCCTTGTGTTTTGCTTTCTTGTCTTTGGGCATCGTCTTTCCCTTCCCGTCGGCTGCGCTTCTGAAGCGCTGCCTGATATTTTGCAGGGCAGTATAACATATCAATGTTAAGCGGCCCTTTTTCGCGCGCTTTCTTGACAATGATCTGGTTCGCAACTATAGTAATTACGAAGAGAATAATAGGAGTGCTGCCGCACTGATGTGAATACAGATCGAACAGAACGGCCTGGGCGATATGTCCAGGCCGTGTTTTACAAGGAGAGATCATACACTTATGTCGAACCAGGCGCCACAACTTGCGCACATCGTTCGCCCACATCTGGTCCCCCGCTGTGTAGATGGAAAGCTTTGGATGCTCTATCACGTCCCCTTTGAACATTTATTAGATGATTTTGGCTGGTTCCGCAGCCGCAGCGACGCGGAGGCAAAGATCGCCGAGTTGCAGCGTGCTATCCAACCTACCCGGTTTGTCTTCCGCGCGCTCAACTCCGACGCGGTAAACTAAGAAACAGTGGCCCGGTGAACGCGCTACGACCATTGCTCCAGCACGGAGGGGAGTTCGGCGAGGCGCTTTATGACCGCATCGGGCGGGACACGCGCCTGGGCCGGGTCTTCCTGGCGGAATTGATGGGTGAGGATGGCGCGCATGCCCAGCGATTTTGGCCCCATCACGTCCTCGCGCAGACGGTCGCCGACGAAAACGACGGCCTCCGGCGGGACGTTCAGACGCTCCAGCATGGTCTGATAGATCAAGGGGTGCGGCTTGCGCAGCCCTAGCTCGCAGGAGAAGATGGATTCATCGACCAGTTGCAGCAGTTCAGATTCTCTGGCGTGGCGGCGGACGACGCTGGGCAGCGAGCAATAGTTGGAGACCAGCCCCAGTTTCAGGCCGCGCGCGTGCAGCGCCTGCGTCACGTCTCTGGCTTCGGGGGCGCGCTCTTGCAGGGCATAGCCAACCTGCTCTTCGGCCAGGATAATTTCTTCGAGCAGGTCATCATCGACGAGGATGCCCAGCGCCTCCAGGCTGCCGCGAAAGAGCAGCGCGGCATCCAGTTCCTCGATGCGCTCCTCTTCATAGGAGCGATTGAGAAGTTGCACGAAGCGCTGGCTGACGCCTTCGAGCAGCAGATGCGCGGCAGGGACAGAGCGCGCGCCGTTGAGCAGAGGCTTGCCCGCCGCGATCAGTTTTTCCCGAATCTGCTCATAGGCTTCTAGCAGAGCGTCCTGCACCGGGCCAAAGTGGGCCAGGGTGTCGCCGTAGTCCAGGAAGACGGCCTGGATCGGCGGTCGAGAGGCTGCATCCCTCATATATCTGCCTTTCATGGACCAGATCACAGTACCTCGGCGCTTCTGTTTCTGCTTACCTTTTGCAAGGAGAAACGGGATACGCGAAGTCGATCAGAAAAACCTGCTCGCATCTTGCTCTTGTCGGCGCTTTGTCCGACACCAGTATTGCCAGGAGATGGGCTGGAAGAAATTGTACCATTTTTCGGGTTCAAGCTCTTGCGGCTCAGCGAACATGCCTAAGCAGCCGGTGATTTTTATGAGTTGCAGGGAGAGATCAGGGGTGCAATTCTTCTGGGTTGTGCCTGGTCAGGCGGAGAACGGTTTCGCGCGCAAGAATTGCACCTTCCCCGCTTTTTCAGGCAATACGCATGGCTCATAGGCAGAGCGGCATCTGCCTATGAGCCGGAAATCCCTGGGTTCATGCTGCATCCAACGGAGTTGCGATGCTATTTCGGTTGGTAGGTGAGGACCACGACCCCAGAAGGACGCGCCTCGGTGTTGACCAACTTCAGAGTTACCTTCTCCTTGATGTTTTTGAAGAGCGGCTTGCCATCTCCCAAAAGGACCGGGTGGACCAACAACTGATATTCATCAATCAAGCCATAATTGGTGAGTGCCTGGACCACGCTGGCGCTCCCGTAGATCAGCATATCGCGCCCTTGCTCCTGCTTCAGTTGCTCGATCTCTTCGGGGACGATCTCTCTCACCAGGGTGGAATTATTCCATTCGACACGAGGGAGCGTCCTGGAAAACACGATTTTGCGCATCGCATTCAATTGCTGCGCATATGCTACCTCGCCCGGATCGGCATCTGGCTTGTCAGGGACATAGGGCCAGGCTCCTGCAAAACTTTCATAGGTGACACGGCCCAGGAGTACTGTATCTGCCGCGCTGAGCAGATCGTACTCATATTTGCCCATCGCTACATCGTAGCGTTCCCCGACAAAATCCAACTCATTGTTTGGGCCTGCAATGAAGCCATCAAGTGTCACCCACATGGTGACGATGATTTTTCGCATGGGGTCTCCAATCCGTGTGTCTGAAAGAGGGCTGGTAATGTGCAAGTGGGTCTGCTCTCCTCTTCCAAAACCGTGAAGCACAATCGGAAATCCTGGAAGAGCAGCGACCAGTGCAGGTCAGGTTCACCGCTCGTTTGTCGGAGGCTGCATCAGGCAATGATGGAGACCATCTCGAATATCCGATCTGCTAGCTGGCTGTCGCCCTCGCGCTGGACGCGACCCAGGGCTTCTTCGCGGCTGAGGCCGCGCGTGAAGAGACGCCAGGCGGTCTCCTGGTCCAGCGTGACCCGCGCATCAGGCGCTGAGACGGCGTGATCGGTTAACTCCCATCCTTCTGCTGTATATATCGCGGCCCAGGAGCCGCCTGCCTCGCCGGTAATCACAAGTTGGAGGGCCGCGCCCTCTGGCGCGGCAACGGGCTGCAAGGCGCGCGGGAGGGCATAGACAAAGGCTTCCAGGACGGGGGCCAGCCAGCGGCGCTCTTTCAGCCCTGGCTGGCCGACGGCATCACGAATCTGCTGCTGATGGAGCCAGCGTTCGGTGTATTCGCGGGCGGTATCGAGCCAGACAGGCGCGGGGTTGGGGCTGGCCCAATTGACCGGGTTGCCGATGGCAAACTGATCGAGTTGAGCGAAGTGCTGCGCGATGGCCTCGCCGGTCTGGTGCAGCAGTTCGCAGAGCAGACGTGGACTGATGCGGCGCGTGGCCCGGACCCACATCTCGTTGCGCCGATTGATGAAGGCCACCAGGGTGTCCCAATGCGAGAGGTCTAACCGTGTGGGCTGGCGCCGCTCCTGATAGTCGTCGCGCCGACGCGAGATGATGCCGATGTCGTCTCCAAACAGGTGCAGAGCCAGATCATGCACTGACCAACCAGGGCAGACGGTTGGCCGCGCCCACTGCTCGTCGGTCAGGGTGGTCAGGAGTTGCAAGAGCGCGGCGCGCTCGCCAGGGAATAACTCGGCAACGATGATGGGGCGCAGGTAGCGCATGCGGGTTTGCCTTTCTCTTCTCTCCTGAAGCTTCGATGTTGGCGAACGGTTTGCCCCCAGCCCCGCCCCAGGACGGCCCGGCTAGAAGCCGGGGTACACGCAGCCCCGCCCGTCAGGTGGCGGCCTGGGCCAGCAGCGCGGCTTCGGGGAACCAGCGCCCGCGCACGGAGCCGATGAGATAGAGCGAGCCGGTGACGCAGAGGACGCCGTTGGCGGGCGTTTCGGCCAGGGCGCGCTCGACGGCGCGCAGGGGGTCTGGCTCGGCCAGGACGCGGGGACAGAAGCGCCGGGCGAGTTCGGCCAGGCGCTCCAGGGTTTCGGGGTGCTTGCTGCCGAAGACCTGGGGCTGCGTGACGATGACGGCCTGCGCGTCGGGGATCAACACGTCGATCATCTCTTCGCTGGCTTTGTCCGCCAGGATGCCCAGAACCAGCACGCGCGGGCGGCCCGGCGTCAGGGCGTCGAGCGCCTGGCGCAGGGCGTGGGCTTTCTGGGCGTTGTGCGCGGCGTCCAGCAGGACGAGTGGATCGCGCTGCACGATCTCCAGCCGCCCCGGCAGCCAGGCGCGCTGCAAGCCGCGCGCGTAAGCTTCGAGCGGGATCGGGCGTTCCAGGCGTGGTTCGGCGGCGCGCAGGGTGGCGACGGCGACGGCGGCGTTGGTCAGTTGGTGCGCGCCGAGCAGGCCGACCTGAAGCGGGGGCAATGCGCCCGCCGCGTCCGCGTAGACGAAGCGCCCGCCGGTCAGGTCAAGCGCCTGGGGGGTGAAGCGAAAATCGCGGCCCAGCAGGGCCAGCGAGGAGCCAGCCGCCTGGGCAGACGCGGCGATGACGGCGGCTGGCCCTGGGTCGGTGACGCCGCTGATCGCAGGCGCACCCTCTTTGATGATCCCGGCTTTCTCGCGGGCGATATGCTCCAGCGTGGGGCCGAGGAAGTTCATATGATCATAGCCGACGCTGGTAATCACAGCGGCGAGCGGATGGACGACGTTGGTATCATCCAGCCGCCCGCCGACGCCGACCTCGACGACGGCGATGTCTACATTGGCTTGCGCAAAGGCGAGCAGCGCCAGGGCAACGAGCGCCTGGATATAGGTGGGCGTGTAGTTCTCGCGCTCGGTCAGCGCGCGCGCCGCTGCCTGCAACTGCTCAACCAGATCGACAAATCTGGCGGGATGGATGGGTCGGCCATCGATGATGATGCGTTCGAGGGGAAGCTGCACATGGGGTTTGGAATAGAGGCCGACGCGCAGCCCGGCCTGGCGCAGCACTTCGGCGATCATTGTGGCGGTGGACCCTTTGCCGCTGGTGCCGGTGACATGCACGGCGCGATAGCGGTCCTGCGGATTGCCCAGGAGGTCCATCAGGCGGCGCATCATGCCCAGGCGCCGTTCGGCGGCCTCGACGCCATGCCCAAAGGGCGGCGCGACATCGGCAGGATGAATCAAAGCATACAGCGACTGCACCGCCGCGTGATACGACTGCTCCCAGCCCATACTCGTTCCTTTCACAAAGACAGGTGGTGATAAGTATAGCAGATAGAAAGAGGGTGGGGATTGAAGGGAGGGGTGACTATCCAGGTCAGCTTCTCGTTTCCAGGAGAGAGGTTCTGTTTCGCGCAAAAGGAGGGTCTGGGTCTGTGTTTGATCCCCCACCCCAGTCGGATAGCGTCGGTGTGGTTGATGCGGCAGCGCCGAACAAGGCGACGCGCTCTGCTGGTCTGACGGACTGGCGCTGGGGCTTGCGCCGTTCCCGCGTGGGCGCGTTGCTCACCAGTTTTCCCTCGCGCGTCTTTGGGCTGGCGCTGGTGTTTTACTTGCTGCTGACCTGGCTCTATTACGTCCTCTTCAGCCATCAACCGCTGCCAGGAGCCTTTGATCTGGCTGGCTGGAGCAAGGCCGTTGAGCTTGCCTGGCGGCACAACGATAGTTACTATTTCCTGCGCATTGCTCAGTATGGCTACAATCAGCCCTTGCTGTATGCCTTCTTTCCGCTCTATCCGCTGCTGATCCGTCTGGGCGCCTGGCCGCTGGGCGATCAATTTGGGCTGGCGGCGCTGCTGGTTTCCTGGGTCTGCTGCTGGGGGAGCTATCTCTGGTTGTATCGCCTGGCCGAGCGCGAATATGGGACGCGGACAGCGCGGCTGGCGCTGCTTTTTCTCGCTTGCTGCCCGCTGAGCTTTTTCAGCTTTGCGATCTACAGCGAGTCTGTGTTCCTGCTCGTCAGCATTGGGGCTGTCGAGCGCGCGCGGGCCGGGCATCTGTGGCAGGCCGGGGCGCTGGGGGCGCTGGGGATGCTGGCGCGGCCCACCGGGCTGCTCTTGCTCATTCCGCTGGGCTGGGAATGGCTGCGCCGCAGCGTTTGGGGTGCTAGCCTGCCCGCGTGGCTGCGAGCGCGCCTGTCGCGCTGGCGCGCCCCGTCGGCGGGCGCGCCAGGCGAGCCGCAGCGGGACAATCCCTTGCCCAGGCTGGCCTGGCTTTCGCTGGGGTTGATCCCGCTGGCGCTGCTGGGCTATATGCTCTTTCTGTACCGCCTCACCGGCAACGCGCTGGCCTTCCTCGCCAGCGAGGCTGCCTGGCATCGCCACTTCACCTTCCCCTGGCAGACAGTCGGATTCTTCGCGCGCTCGTTTCAGCATGGCTGGCTGGTGGGCGACTATGGCCTGCTCATGCTGAATGTGATTGATCTGCTGCCTGATCGTGCCACTGCCGTTGCTGGTGTTGTATCTTACGCTGCGGCGGCGCCTGCTTTGGGGCGGCGCGGCGCTCTATCAGGTGGCAATCTCATGGCTGCTGCTGGCGACGCCGCTCAATCCGGGGCCGGTGCTGTATGAAGTGCTGCTTTCCACCGTGCGCTTCCTGCTGCCAGCTTTTCCGATCTTTCTGCTGCTCGGCCAGTTTGGGGTGGCCCACCCGAAGGGCGCGCGCTTCGCGCTGGCGATCAGTCTGCTCCTGCTGATCGTTGTGACGCTGCGCTTCCTGGATGACATTTTTATCGCGTGAAAGGGACTATGCTATACTGGCGCAGTGACCGATGAGATCGATCTGCTAAGTAAGGAGTATATCAGGGCTATGGAACAGCAGGTACTGCGTGGTCGGGTGATTCATGTGAACGAGGATGGCTGGGTGGTCATTAACCGGGGCGCCCAGGATGGCGTGAGCGAGGGGCAGCGCTTTGCCGTGCTGGGCGAGCGCAATCCCCGCTCGATTCGTGACCTTTTTGTTTCGGCTGAGGCTGCTGAAGAGCGAGTCGGCCAGGTGGTGCTGCGGGCCGATACGGCGTATGAATTGCTGCGCGTGATTCTGGTGGAGCGGCAGTGCTGCGTAGCGATCTCGGACCGCGTGCCGCCAGAGCGCACGCCGCAGGCGTTCCTGGGGCCGCAGGGGGAACTGCTGGTGTATACGCCGCCGCCCGCCGATTGGCGCTATGACGCGCTTGATCTGGATGAGGCAGATGAAGATGCGCCCACCGCTGCGCAGGAGCAGCAGCCCACGCCGGGCAGCGAGGCTGCCTCGGATGATACGGCCAGCGAGGCCGCGCCAGAGGACGAAGGGGACGCTGCCAATGCCGCTGACCTGGCGCCGCGCCAGCAAGAGCGCCTCTGGGATGGCGCGCTGCCCTTGAATGCGCTCCAGGTGGGGGATGAGGTCGTCATGGCCCGGCCCTATCACCCTGGCGCGTGGGAAGCGTCTGCGGCTGTGGAGACAACGGCCCCCGCTGCTGGCGATGATCCCCCCACGCCTGCGACAAGCGATTCGGCGGCGCCAGACGGCTCTTATGATTGGCTGAAGCTCTAGGGGTCAGTCCGCTTTGATGTGATGATCGCTCGGCTGCCCAGGCAGCATCAGGATGAGGCGGCCAGCGCCGTAGGTTTCATAAAAGATCGAGCTATCTCCCAAATCACAGTACATCGGCTCATGCCTCTCCCTCTGGCTGTGATGGAATCGACTGGTTGATCTCCCAGAGGTTGCCTTCGGGATCGGCAAAGTGCGCGGTGCGCAGCCCCCAGGGCTGGTTCGTTGGGGGTCTGACAAACGTGACGCCCTTCGCCTGGAGGTCCGCGTAGGTGGCATCAACATCCGCCACCGAGGCGGCCAGCAGCCCGCGTGGCCCGCCCGCGCTCTTGAGCGCCTGGACTTCCGTTCCGAGCAGGTCTGCGGCCCCGCTGGGCGAGAGCAAGATCAAATACAACCCCTCTTGCAGCAGGAAACTGGCCGAATTGGCATCGCTCCCTTGATAGGGCAGGTGGAAAGTGTCCCGATAGAACGCTGTACAGCCGTCCAGGTCTTGGACGAACAAGACTGTCGCTTCGATCTTGTGAATCATTGGTTCCCCACTTCTTTTTTGGGTGAGGTAGCAGAGTGTCCAGGCTGCGGATCCCCAACTCGCCGAGGATTGGGTTGCAAAGGTATTCTTTAGGTGGGATGGAAACCGGAAATGGGCTGGAAGCGACGGGGAGGGTGGTAAAAGCTAAGCGGAAGATCAGCAGCTTTCGGGGAATGCTTTTTGCAACGCTCAATCATCGCGCTTCTGTCAGGGGCGCAATGATTGAGCCAGCAGTTCCCCGAAAGGAGTATCAACATCCATGTGTGTGAGTTGTGGCTGCGGCCAGGTCAACGATGATCATGGTGATCAGCGGAACATTACGGTGCACGATGTGCAGGCAGCGGCGCAGGCGGCCAATATTGATCCACGAATGGTTGCTCAGAACATCCAGCAGGGTGTGAGCCAGGGCGCGGTTGGTCCCTCTGGTGTGCAGCAGCAATCCCAGATGGGTGCGCAGAGCCAGGGGCAGGGATTTGGCGCGAATGTGCCTGGCGGCCAGCCGGGCATGGGCCAGGATTATAGCAGCCAGCAAGGCATGGGCCAGCAGGGGTATGGGAGCCAGCAGGGCATGGGACAGGGCTATGGGAGTCAGCAGGTTATGGGGCAGCAGGGGATGGGGCAGCAGGGGATGGGACAGCAGGACTACGGCAGCCAGCAGCAGACGGATTATTAGCTGCGCTGCCAGCGTCCAGGCGTGGCTGGCGGATGAATCCGCGCCTACGGCGGCGGGCGCTTGCCTCGGCTGGGCCTCGGCACTCTCGCTGCGCTCGTGCGCCCGCGCCTGGAGGCTGCGCCACGAAGCCCGCCTGCGCGGGCTGGGACGAAGACGTGGCCGCCTTGAAAAGGGCAGGTGATCAGCCGGATGGGTAGATGGACAGAGGATCAATCCAGGGCAGTGGGAACAGATGCTCCCACTGCCTTGACTTTCTGGGCGCCTCTCAGATACATTGACAGGGAGAGTCTTATCCGCCGCGTCGCCAGCAATGAGAGGCAGGAGTCACGCTATGCGCGCCGTTGATGATGATACTGAAATGAAGGTTGCTATCTTGCGCAAGCTGCAACAATGGGGCAGGCTGCCCGAAAGCGACCTGAGCCGCATGCTGCGCCAGTACCACCTGATTACCGATGATTTTCGGGATATGGAGGAGGAGGGGCTGCTTGAGATGAGTTTTATTGGCGATGAATATGTCGTCGGCGCCACGTTGTATGGCACGCTCTTCCTTGAACAGCAAGAACAGGAAGCGTCGACAGCCGAGGACGAAGCCTAGAAGGATGGAGCGAGATGGTTGAAGATGATGACGAGACGAGCATGCCCTTCCATAACGTCACTCCTGATCAGGCGCGGGAGTTGATTGCTCAGGGCGCGCTGGTGGTGGATGTGCGCCAGCCTGACGAGTGGATCAGGGGGCATATTCCCGAAGCGGAATTGATCCCGCTGGATGGCATCTATCTCTTTGGCAAGGCCATCGCCGAGCAGCCAAAGGACCGTGTTCTGATTCTGGTGTGCGAGATGGGCCAGCGCAGCATGGTGGCTGCGGAGATCGCGCTGGTGGCTGGGCATACGCGCGTGCATAACCTTGTTGGCGGGATGAGCGCCTGGCGCGCGAAACGGCTACCGCTGGCGCGCTAAGGAAGCTGGCGGTTAAAACCACGCCTATGGGCTTGCAGCCACAAACAGTGTGACCGCCGCGCCGATGCCCTGCCCGCGCGCCGCTGGAATCGTTGCCACCTCTTCGATCAAGGCGATCTGCTCGGTGGCGGCGATGATGGCCGCAGGCGAAACGTCCTTCAAAAATGGCGTTGCCATGCGCTTAGTTATGCGGCAGCAGATCGGTCATGCGCTGCGCCATCTGCTCCTGGGTGATGCTCAGCAGCGCGGCGGCGCGGGCGGTATCCTGATCGCCCTGGCGCAGGGCTGCGCGGAGCGCCTCGCGCTCGACCTCGCGCAGCATATCCTCCAGCGGCGTCTTCTGGCGCACCTTCTGGTCCACATCGAGGACGTAGCGGTTGAGTTCGTTGGCGAAGATGATATGCTGGGTGGTGATGACGCCGCCCCGGCTCATCACGACGGCGCGCTCGATGATGTTTTCCAGTTCGCGCACGTTGCCCGGCCAATCGTAGCGTTCCAGGATGGTGATGGCCTCCTCGGAGATGCGCGCGGGTGGTGTGGTTGGGCTGAAGCGATGCTTATCCAGGAAATGGGCCACCAGGGCGGGAATATCATCGCGGCGCTCGCGCAGGGGTGGCATATGCACGGCGATCACGTTCAGGCGATAGAAGAGATCGTCGCGGAAGCGGTCGGCCAGCACCTCTTCGCGCAGGTTCTTGTTGGTGGCTGCGACGACGCGCACATCGACCTTGACGGGGATGTTGCCGCCGACGCGCTCAAACTCGCGCTCCTGAAGCACGCGCAAGAGCTTCTTTTGGGTGCCCAGGCTCATCTCCCCGATCTCATCCAGGAAAATAGTGCCCTTGTTAGCGGCCTCAAAGCGCCCTTTGTGCTGGGCAATAGCGCCAGTGAACGCGCCCTTCTCGTGACCCAAGAGTTCGCTCTCCAGGAGGGTTTCTGGCAGGGCAGCGCAGTTGACCTTGACCAGCGGCCCCATGCGGCGGTCCGAGGCCAGGTGAATGGTTTCGGCCATCAATTCTTTGCCGGTGCCCGTTTCGCCGGTAATCAAGACGGTTGCCGGGTTGCGCGCCACCAGGCCGATGGTCTTGAAGATTTCGATCATCGCGGGGCTGCGGCCCACCATGCGGTCGGTGGGGTCGCGGCTTTCCACGCGCCGCCGCAGTTCGCGCACTTCCTGGGCGAGCCGCTGATGCTCGAAGACCCGGTTGACGTTGAGCAGGACATCATCCAATTCGTCAAAGGGCTTGGTGATATAGTCAAAGGCGCCAAGCTGGATGGCTTTAATCGCCAGGCTAGAGGTGCCATAGGCAGTCATAATGATGATAGGCACCTCAACGCCCTGCTCCTGAAGGCGCTGAAGAATCTGGATGCCATCCTCGACTGGTGGTTGGTGTGGGTCGCGCGCGCCGTCAGAGGCATCGCGCGCGGGCATACGCACATCGACCAGCGCCAGGTCTGGTCGCTCGTCTTCTGGTTTGGTCAAGGTACGCAAGACCTCTTCGCCGGTCTCGGCCTCCTGGACCTGATAGCCTTCGGTCTCGAAAAGCGAGCGCAACAGTGAGCGAATATCAGCCTCATCGTCGGCGACGAGAATACGGCGTGGTGTGGGGATCGTAGCAACAGCGGCATCGGCATCGGGGCCGGTCGTGTGGTTAGAGATACTCATTCTGTCATCCTCCGGCAGCTTTTCTGCCTGCCCTGGTTATCCTGGCTGCTCCATGCACTCTTGTTAATTTGCCCTTCCTAAAAGGACCAGAGCATCTTGCCATGATACTCCAAGAAGCCAGGTATCAGAGCATATGGGTAATCTCTTTGGCGACCTGTATTACCATCGCGTCTAAGCGCAGCTCTTCGATATAGTCCAGCGCGTGGCTCAGCACTTCATCGGCGACAATTGCGCTGCTGCTGACGCAGGCCATGCCCAGCGTTGCCACCTGCCAACGGTCCTGATCGTCTACTTCCGCCACAGCGAGGTCAAAGTGATTGCGCAAGCGCGCCAGCAGCGAGCGCACCACTTGCCGTTTATCCTTTAAGGAGTGACTGGCCGGGAGGTGTAACGTTACCCGGCAAATACCAACAACCATCTGATTTCACGCTAGCTGGCAGTTCTGGCTAGCGCCAGGCAATAGCATCCGCCATGCAGCAACTTTAATGCCAGACAGATTAAGAACCCATCCCACGTAGGGCATGGGTATCACATTTTTTCAGAATTCCACCCAAATATTATAGCATTTGCCCGTGACGAAACAAAAGCTCATCCTACGGAGCTACCCAGACCACCCTGGTCTGATCATCTGCACGCTGTTCTCGCCCACCAGCCAATGATAGCGGAACGGGCAGGCGTTGTCAAGCCCCTGGCATGGAGGTTGCGACCCCCTCTAGACCAGGAGGAGAGCCAAGCTTCAGTCTGCTCGCGTGCGCAAAATTACCGAGAAAGGGGGCTAAACCTGATGGCAAAGCAGGGAGAACATAAATACGATGCCAACGATAAACGCATCGCCAAAGGGCATAACAACCCATCCAAGAGCCAGCCGATCACGACGGGAACCTATAAAAAGCCGGAAACCTACCGCAAACAGGCGGCTGAGCATCAGAACCCAGCTCGCCGCCCGCCAGTGAAAAAGAACGAGTGGAACGAGGATACGCGCGACTATCCGACGAAGGAGGAGGCGCGCCTCGCGCGCCGTCCCTCGCGGCGCACGGGCAGCGATTCCAACCAGAGTAGAAGGACGAGGGGGTATTGAGATGCCAAAGAATGCTTCGCACCCGGCGCAGCCGCATCCCGAAGAGTGGCAGCGCGACCTGAATCCAGACTTTCTGGCCGGGGAGAACTACGGCCTGGCGGGGCCACACCCGGAAAAGGAGATGCTGACTGCCTATGAGATCAAGCCGCTCTATGACCTGCTTCGGGATTTCTCGGATAGCGAGCTTAAGGAGATTCCGGTGCTTCCAGAGGGCAGTCGGCTGGAGCAGGGGGCGACCTATATCGACCTCAACGACCCGCAGCGCCGCGAGTTTAAGGCGCTGGCAAATATGACCGCCGGGCCGGATAACCTCTATGTGCCCAAGTCCGAGGTGGAGTATCCGCTCTGGAACCGGCTGATCGGCGTGCAGAATCCCGCCCGGCTCGATCAATCGGACGAGACGGGCGGATAAATCCGCGCGTTGATCCGCACGGCCAGCCGCCAGGCCCGTCGGCGATTCAATTCGCCGCTACGAGCCTGGCGGCCAGGAAGTCCCACAGGGACTGGCTCACTGAGGGCGAGCGTGCGCGTGCGCGCCAGTCCCCACCCCACCCCTGCCGGCGAGACGCCGGCGGTACAGAAGACCCCGCCCTTGCCCGGCTGGAATCCGGCGGTACTGGGCACGACTAGGCGAACATATTGGCCCATTCGCGGATGGACCAGGAGCGCACCATGCCATTCAGATAGAACGGATCGCCTTTGATGTACTCTTCAGCCGCTTCAGGCGAGGTCAGGATGCCCATCGTACTCAGCGGCTCGTGGGGATTGTTCAAGAAGGCGCCCGACATAAGGAGCGTGCCCTGAGCATGCAGTTCCTTCGAGCGCGCAATATGCGCGGCAATCAGGTCGGGCGCCCTGGCAGCGGCATCCTCAAAGGATGCGTAGGCGGTGACGACAAAAATGGCATAGTAGACCCGTTGTTGAGGGCTGTTCATGGCTGCTCTCCTCTTCATCTGTGCTGCTGTTCAACATCTCCGCGCGCATGGTCAATGCGCGGATACCAGGCTCACATGGGTTGTGCAGACGGCACGCGATGTCTTTCCTGCTCATAGTGTACCCGCTGCCAGTGACAACGGTATGTCAGTAGCTGTACCGGCAGCCTCCGCGCTGGCGAACGATGGGCCGTCGGGACGACGGCGCTACGCAGGACGGGTGGCGGCTGAAGGCTGGCGGTCGCGCTGGCCTGGCGTTGCCCGGCTGGAAGCTGGCGGTACAATAGCCCGGCTGGAAGCCAGGGGTACGGGGGCGTCAGGAGCGGCGGGGCAGGCGGATGGTGAACTGGGTGCCCTGGCCGACCTGGCTCTGCGCCCAGATGGAGCCTTTGTGCGCCTGAATAATTGCGAGGGCGATGGGCAGACCCAGGCCGGAGCCGCCCGCGTTCATGGCCTTGAGGACGCCTGTGCTGCTCTGCGGACCGCCGACGGCGAGATGCTGGTTCGTATAGCCGCTGCGCGAGCGCATCTTGTCGGCGCGATAGAAGCGCTCGAAGATGTGCGGCAGATGTTCCGGCGGGATGCCCGGCCCGTTATCGACGACGATGATCTGCGCGGTGTCGGGCGAGCGGCTGACCTGCGCCTGCACCCAGCCATCCGGTCCCTGGCGTCCGTATTTCAGCGCGTTATCCAGCAGGATCAGCAAGACCTGCTTGATCTTGTCCTGATCGCCCGCGATGAGCAGCGGGCCGCCGCCATCGGTGCGCATGCGCACGGTGCGGTCTCCGGCGAGGATGCGCGCCTGGTCTACCGATTCGCCGACCAGGGCGACGAGATCGAACTGCTGAAGCTTCAACTGGTTGCCAGCATCCAGGCGCGCCAGGGTGAGCAGGTCATGCACCAGCCGCGACATGCGCTCGGACTCGCGCTGCATGGCGCGCAGCACTTGCTCTGCCGTTTCCGGGTCGTCTTTGGCCCCGCGCAGCAGGACATCGGTGAAGCCGCGAATGGAGGTGAGCGGGGTGCGCAGTTCGTGGGAGGCGTCGGCGACGAACTGGCGCATATGCTCCTCGGATTCGCCCTGCGCGGCAAAGGCGGCCTCGATGCGCTCGATCATCTCGTCAAAGGAGGCCGAAAGCTCGCCGATCTCGTCCCCGCTGTGCGGAAGGTTCACGCGCTGGCTCAGGTCGCCGGAGGCAATCGCCTGGGTCGTGGCCGTCATCCGGGTCAATGGGCGCAGCGCCCGACGGATCAGCGGGATGCCCAGCAGCACGGCCAGCAAGACCAGCACGCCCATGCCGAGGGCGATATAGAGCATCAGCCGGGAGATGACGGCGTTGACGCTGGCAAAATCGGTGATGACCTCGATGACGACGGCGTGGGCGCGGCCCAGGGTTGTGCAGTTTTTGCAGGTGAAGCCGATGAGGACGACGCCCATGCCAGAGCCGGAGGGCTGATAGGTGGCAATATCCGAGCCTTGGTGCCGCTGGCGTTCTAGCTGCGCGAGATCATAATAAGGGGCGGTCTGGCCGATCAGACTGCTGGGGTCGCCAGCGACCACCTGGCTGGTGAACGGATCAACGAGCAGAACTTCCTGCACGTCGGTGAGTCCGCCGATGGCGGCGCCGATGGTATGCTCGAAGGCGGGCGAAGGCTGGCCGAGATCGACGCTCACCTGGCTGTCGAAGGCTGTTTTCGCGCCGTTCGCCTGTTTGGCCGCCGAGACTTCCACGCGCGTGAGCGCCTCGCCGCGCAGGTAGGGGCGGATCGTCAGGAAGAGGAAGGCGCCCAACAGCAGGAAAGCGACGGCCAGAAAGCCAACGAAGGCGATTACCAGCCGCCAGCGGAGCGAGCGCAGGAAGCTGAAGTGTCCCGCCCGGCGCGGCGGGCGACGCGGCGGAAGCTGGGCCACCACCCTGGACTGCGCGGGCGGCGCCTGGACGGGCGGAGAGAGCGATCCCGCCGGGTGCAGCCCCTGGGAGGGCTGGCCGACTGGAGCCGACTGGCCCGGCGCGCCGGGCAGGCGCACGGTTGGCGGCAGGGGTTGGGATTCTGGCCGGTGGCCGTCAATGGACATAGGATGCCGTACCGTTAGCCCTTCAGGACGTAGCCCACGCCGCGCACGGTATGGATATAGCGCGGCTGGCTGGGTTCGTCTTCGATCTTTTCGCGCAGGTAGCGCACGTAAACCTCGATGATGTTGGTTTCGCCCATAAAGTCGTAGCCCCAGACGCGGCTCAGGATCGTCTGGCGGTCCAGCACCTGGCGCGGGTGGGTCATAAACAGGTGCAGCAGATTATATTCCGTTGCGGTCAGCGGATCGATCAGCCGCCCGGCACGCATGACCTCGCGGGTGGCCTCGTTGAGTTCGAGATCGGCCACGCGCAGCACGCGCATGCCGGGGGCGGGCGCGGCGTTGGCAGCGACGCGCTGCTGGCGGCGCAGGATGGCGCGCACGCGCGCCAGCAGTTCCTCGAAGCTGAAGGGTTTGGTCAGATAATCATCGGCGCCAGTATCCAGCCCGGCGACGCGATCACTGACATCATCTTTGGCGGTGAGCATCAGCACAGGCAGGTCCGCTGTCAACTCCTGCGAGCGCAGCCGTCGGCAGACCTCCAGGCCATCGATGCCGGGGAGCATGATGTCCAGGATGATCAGGTTGGGGCGCAGACGGCGGGCAGCGTCGAGCGCGGCAAAGCCATCCATCGCGGCCTCCACGCGCGCGCCCTCGTAGCGCATGCCGAGCCTGATAAAATCGATGATGCTCTGCTCGTCATCGACGACCAGGATCGTCTGCCCGCTGAGACTCTTCGCTTGCTGCTCCACAATGCTGCCTCCACACACAACAAGACTACTTCTCTCGCATTATACGAGCGGCCCACCGCAGAGGCAAGGGCGCAGAGCGGGCGGCGCGCAACTCTCAGCAGATTTTAATGTAGTAGAAGGCTGGCGGATAAATCCGCGCCTGGAGGCTGCGCCACAAAACCCGCCTGCGCGGGTTGGGACGAGTACCCACTCTACGTGGGGTGGGGAGTCCGCGCAGGCGGACTTGGTGGCGGCACGCCCTTAGGCGCGGCTTCAGCCGCCAGCGGGCCTGGCTCTGGCTGCCTTAATAGTAGAGCGAGACCTGCCGCTGGTTTGGATAGGAGGTCTGGCCGAAGCTGTCAGTCACCGTGAGAGTGATGGTATAGGTCTGATAATAGTAGCTGTATTGGAATGAGTAGATGTGGTCGGTCTGCGAGCTATTCGTGTTGTTTGACGCGCCATCGCCCCAATCCCAGTGATAGGTCAGTCCATTGGGGTCAACGGTGGAGGAGTTGGAGCCATCGACGGAGACATCGCAGGTTACGGTGTTAGAATTGGAATCATAATTGCACTGCGGGTAGTAGCCGATGGAAAAGTCTGCGGTTGGCGGTGGGACCAGCGCAACGGTTGCTTCCTCGCTGGCCTGCTGCCCCACGCCGTCGGTGGCTCTGACGCTGACGTTGAAGCTGGAGTTACCACCGTTATTGCCGTCAGGCTGGAACGAGTGCGTTACTGTACTGCCGGAGGCGCTCGTGCCATCGCCAAAGTCCCATTGATAGGTGAGGTCACGCCCGGCTCGCGTTGTCACACTGAACTGGATGGCCTGGTTGGGGGGCACGTAGAGGTTCCCCTGAGACGTGAGGCCATTGGAGAACTGGATGGGGCCAAGCTCCGGCCTGGGATAGCCGGTACTCAAGGCTTTGCTGATGGTCGATGGGGCGGTGGAAACCACCGCGCCGATCAGCGCCAGCATGGCGATTACGACGATGGCAACGCGCAGCCCGCGCCGGGGAGGCGCGCTCATCGGCGCCGATGGCTGCGGCGGCAGGGTTGGGGGCGGCTGAGTCTGATACATCATAGGTGAATCCTCCTGCAATACGCTGCTTGCGAGGTATGAGTGGCTGGCGGATAAATCCGCGCCTGGAGGGCCGTTGGCCCGCGAAGCCCGCCGACGCGGGCTGGGACGAAACACGACGTTTTGACCGATGCTGTAGTCAGGCGGCAGAGCCACAGAGGTTTTCTCAGGCTGTGGCTCCCGTCTGTGTGCGTTTAGCGATTCAATGGCTGTGATCCGCCGCTCCCTGGTGGGTATGGTTGTGACCCTGGCGTCTGCATCCCTGGTGGGTATGGCTGTGGAGGCGGTGCGGCCATGCCTGGCGGGAACGGCTGTGAGCCAGGAGCAGGCATCCTCGGCGGGAAGGGCTGGGAGCCGGGCGCAGGCCAGGACTGCGGGAACGTTTGCGAGCCAGGCTGCGCCATGCCCGGCGGATATGGCTGGGAGCCAGGAACGATCATGCCAGATGGGTATGGCTGGGAGGGTACAGGCATCCCAGATGGGTATGGCTGGGAGCCAGGAGCAATCATGCCAGGTCGGTATGGCTGGGAGCCGGGCGCGGGCCAGGACTGCGGGAAGGGCTGCGCCGGGGCGGCCATGATCGGCGCGGAGATGGCGATGGCGCCGGTCCCGATGGCTGGCTTCACGGCGGGCGGTGTCGAGAAGGCTGTGACCAGCGATCCGATCAGGAAGAGCAGCGGCAGCCCAACCAGCAGCGTTGCCGCCCAGACGCTGACGCCGCTCAGGACCGAGAAGGGCAGCGAGGAGGTTGCCAGCGATGGGGCCAGCGGAATCAGGACCAGCACGATCACGCCCAGGAAGACCGCTGCCAGCGCGCTATCATAGAGCCACTTGCTGGCCTCGCTGCGCGGCTGGCCTGCCGGGCGCGCGGTGAGGGCCTCCAGCAGCCTGGCGAGGAGCGCCCCCAGCGGGCGGAGCGGTGTCAGGAGCAGGCGCGGCAGCGCGCCCAGATTCGGCGCGATGACCATGCTGGCCCCGCCGATGCCACCAACCACCGCTCCGGCGATGAGGACGGCCAGGAAGACACTGCCGAAGCCTGGCCCGAAGGTGGTGGCGCTGCTAAAAGCGCCATTTCCAGTGACATTGTCGGTTTCGTTGAGCGAGACCAGCACTGCCGCCAGTCCCATCAGCAGGCTCAGCGGCAGCGCCATTACCGCGCCGGAGATGAACGCTTCCCCGGCTTGCCGCGCCCGCGTGATGCGGGCGGCGACGCGCCCGCCCGCGAGATAGGCGATCAGCGGGACCAGCGCGAGCAAGAAGAACAAATTATTGTTTGCGGTATGGTTGGCGTTGATCAAGCCCCAGCTATCGCTGGCATTACCAAAGCTGAGATTCAGCAGGTTGGAGCAAAATCCTCCCTGTGATTCGGTACAGGAGGCGGTGATGGCTGCGCCGCTGCCCAGCGAGAAGAGCCAGATGGCCGCTGCCGGGCCAAGCGCCAGGACAAATTCGATGGCGGACCACGTATTGTTCAGCGGGCTGCCTGGCAGAACGTTTATAATGCTCTGCTGAGAGAGCGTTCCGGCGGCGGTGGTGGCCTCATAGACGAAGAAGGCGAATTCGGCGGTCACAAAGAGCAGGATGCCGCAGACGAGGGCCACCCCGGCGCCGGCCAGCGCGCCAGCCAGGCGCGTGTGGTGCAGCGATTGCAGCGTGGGCAGCGCGGCAGAAAGAAAGCGCCGCCCGGTCAGTTGAATCCAGCCGCCAAGGGCGCCAAAGAGCGTGCCCCAGAGCAGGCCAAAAAGGCATTCTTGAAGCACGGATGGACCAAAGGTATACGTGCCGCTTCCGGCGTTCAGCGCGCTGCCATTCAGGGTGGTTGAACTGAATTGGGCCAGGATGAGTAGGATGATGGCATAGAAGGGGCCGATCAGCGCGCCGCGCGCGATGCTGAAGCGGGCGCGGCGGTGGAAGTCGCTTGACGCGGCGAGATAGCCACCAAGGATGAGCGCGAGGGCGGGAACGAGGAGCAGACCCAGGGTGGGCAAGGTATACGTCACGTCGGTGGTGCCGGAGCTGCTGGAGGAGCTGTTGACATAATGAAGCAGCAGCGTGGTCTGGTGTTCCCAGGCAAAGAAGGTCAGGAACTGCGGGTTGAAGAGGGCGTTGTAGAGTTTACCCTCCCCACTAGGGCCAAAAATCTTCGAGATGAGGCTGCCCCAGGCCGCCTGCATCGGGAGGGTGAGCAGCAGCCCGACACCGAGCGCCACAACGGCGCCCATCAAGGCGGTGAACCACTTGCTGGCGGCGTAGCGCAGCGGAAAATTGCGCAGGAGCCACGCCTGCGCGCCTGTGACCGGGCGCGCCGCCAGGGCGTCGGCGTCGGGGCCGAATATGCGCGGCAGCAGCGGCGGCGCGGGCGGTGGTGGTGGGGCCAGCGGCGCGCCCGTATAGGGGTCAATGAGGGGCTGCGAGGGGATGCCGCCATAGACCGTCGAGCCATAGGGCATAGATGCCGGCCCGGAAGGCGGGACGCCATAGGGCGCCGAGCCAGGCGCAGACCCCATCATGGTGGGCGCGTAGGGCATGCTGCCGGGCTGGGCCATCGGGCCGGATGCCGCGACGGTGGGCGCGTAGGGCGCGCCAGGCGTTCCAGCATAGGGCGTTGAGAACGCCCCGGTCGGCGCTGCGCCAGGCGTGGGAGATGCCGGATAGGCCGGTTGGGATGGCGGGCGCACCGCAACCGTCGGATCATACGCCCCAGGGTTGGGTCTGGCGGGCGTCGGCATGACCGCGCCCGGCGCCGCGCCCGCGCGCAGGGTGGGATCGAATGCCAACGACGGCGACTGACCTGACGCTGCGCCCCCTGGCGTGCTGATGGGCAAGCCACATGAGGTGCAAAAGGTAGCTCCTTCCCGAAGGGGAGCCTGACAACGTGGGCAGTTCATTCGCTCACTCCTCTCCTTGACCGCAATCACGGGCCAGGCTTCCGACACGAGGGCCAGAGCCGTTCGTCCCGCTGTCTGCCTTGTCGAATGAGACTGTGCTGAGTTTTGGGCAGCTAGAGTATAAACAAGTGCGGCTAAGCTGTCAAGAACAGGCGCGTGACAAAAACTTCTGCTGCCCTGAGAGCGTGTTTTGTAGGGCATAATGAGGGGAGCATGAGTTACA
The DNA here is from genome assembly GCA_046704085.1 of Ktedonobacterales bacterium. Lineage (GTDB taxonomy): Bacteria > Chloroflexota > Ktedonobacteria > Ktedonobacterales > DATBGS01 > DATBHW01. Next base: position 34,471 of record JBJKSJ010000102.1, read on the forward strand.
TTACCCTTCATGCCCGCCGATATGTACGACACGCAGGGGCCCGTCAGCTCCTAGCCGGGCTGAAATGCTTCGTCCCCGACTGAAAAAGATCTGGGCTAATGCGGCGTATCGTGGCAAGGACTTGGCCGACTGGTGACAAGCGCAAGACGACTGGCACCTGGAGGGAGTGGAGCGGACCTCTGGTGTTCGTGGCTTCGCTGTTCTTCCCAAACGTTGGAAGGTGGAACGGACGTTTGGCTGGCTCTTGTGCAACCGCCGGATGAGCAAGGACCACGAGCGGAAGGTCCAAACCAGTGAAACGTTGATCGAAGTAGCGATGATTCGGCTGCTGATTGCGCGCCGGGGCGCAGGCTGTGACAGGTTCCAAACACGCTTTGAGCGCCTCTCACGAGGGGAATCGCTGTGGGAGGGTTTGGTGCCGAGGATAGAAAGCCGCAAGCGGCGATCAAGGACTCAGCCACGACGCACAGGGCACGTCTTTGCCTATCCGGGTGGTACCCAGGGTGCTTCATTTGACCGGTATTGTCCCTTGTGCTCGCCCTGGACCTTGCGAACGCTCATTGCTGATGAGCGGGGCTTGTCGCAGATACGTGGTACCCGTGACCTGCTTGAGCATGAAATCGGCGATATTGGCCCGAGAAACATGAAGGCCTGTGTTCACGCCAGTCCACCCGACGCGATAGGTGCCTGTGTGAGGCCCCTCGGTGAGGATGGGGCCACGCACCACGACCCAATCGACATCGCTGTTCTGTAATGCCTTGAATTGCTGTTCCGCGTCCTTGAGCAAGCTCCCAGTTGTTGCCCGCGTATAGAATTTGATCAGGCGATTGATGAGCTTGGGTTTGTCCTGTTGCGCGTGGACACTCGCACCGCTGAGGCTCACCAGGCGTTTCACGCCGTACTTGTCCATCGCCGTAATGATGTTGCGGATCGCTTTTGTCAGCATGTCTGGTTCTGACCCCTTCACATGCCCCAGCACACTGAGGACGGCATCAGCTCCCTGAAGGACCCGCTCGACATCGGCGAGATGAGTGACATCCCCTTGTACCACCGTAAGCCGCTCGTTCCCAATGGACAGTTTCGAAGGGGTCCGTACCAGCGCGAGTACCTCATGGCCTTCCTCCAACGCTTGCTGAACGAGGGGGATGCCTGTCCTTCCGGCTGCCCCAAAGATCGCTAATTTCATGCTAGAGCCCTTTCTGTTTATGGGTCATTGGTGCTTTTCTTCCTGTTTCCTGGCTCTTTGTTAGCGTGCGTTGACGCACGCCGACGAGAAGTACAATGCCAGTGAGAAGCTGCCAGAGCAGGATCGTGTAGACCGAGGCGCGTTCGGGTATTCCGGGCGGAATACGACCTATTGTGATCCCCAGAACGACCCCACACCCGATTCCGAGGAAGCCGAGGACGATGCTCATGCTGCTGTACCAGCGGGGCAGATCGAGGCGGCGCCATTGGAAGCCCGTTACGATTGCCGCGATGTTTCCGCCCAAAATTGCCAGGAAAGCCCCCAGGTAGTGGAAGGTGACAGTGCCGTTGGCGGTTGCGGCGGTGGACCCGTGAAACGCCCCAACGAGGATGATGCCGCTGCTGTAGATGAGCGCGAGCAGGAGGGAAACAGCGCGCGCGGCTCCCGAAAAGAGCCGCAGCAGCAGGATGCTGGCGATGAGGAACAGCACTCCCTGGAGGATGAACCCGGTATTCATCACGTCGTGGAGTGATGAACAAACCATTCGGCCTTGAAAGGTACTGCAATCGGGAGCCCCGAGGTCGCTGATCCAGTTGGATGCGTAGCTATACGCAGGGGTTTTCCACGCTGAGGCCGTAATCGCCTCGGTTCCCACATATTCAAGGGCTGCTGTGATCAACGTGAACGCAGCACCAGTGAAGCCCAGCATGAGACTTCGCTGGTGCGTGCTGGATGCGCTTGTTCGCGGCTGCGCCTGGTACACGGTCGTTTTGTGGTCGGTCATAGCCGTGCCTTTCTCTTCATGATCGTCGTCGTTTGGGTATCGGTTGAATCCCATTCGGTAGACGGGACGTTCATGCTGCCGCTCCACAGAGGAACCTCAACGCTTGCGTTCCTTGGTCCTCTGTGGAGCGGCAGAGAGCTTGGTCAGGAAGGGATCATGCCTACTTGTTGCAGCAATTGCAGAAGGTCGGCACACAACCAGTATTCGACGATTTTCCCAGCCTCGACACGAAAGAGGTCCATCCCCGCATACTCGACACGTTTGCCAACGGCGTCAGGCGAAGCCCCTGGAATGCCACCTTGATACGTGCCGCGAAAGACCCAGCGACCAGCAACCAGATCTTCATCGACGAGCGGGCCAACCGTGGTCGTAAAGCTGTAGTCGCTGAAGGCAGCCGCACTCCCGCCGATCCACTGCTTCAGCCCAGCGGGGCCGCGCACCTCAGCAGGACTCGTGGTTGCGGGAGCAAAATGCGCGACGAAGGTCGGCGCGATGATCTCATCAGCGATAGACAAATTGCCATTCCATAAGGTAAGCCAGGCATTCCAGAGGTCTTTCTGAGTTGGGAAAGCCATGTCCTATTTCCTCTCTTTACAGCAGGTTCAGTTCTTGTTATAATTACGACAAACCACTCGTAATCATGCTAAAATTATACGAGTAAATCGTCGTATTGTCAAGGGCTTCTGACAAGCAGGTCCTTCCGTATGTGGGAGAGGTCGTCTATGGGAGAAAATCAGGCACGACGGCAGGCCCGTCGTCAGCAGCGCGGTCTCCTCCGTGTGGAAGAAATCCTGGCCGCTGCTGGAACACTCTTTGCTGAGCATGGCTACGACAACGTGACCACCACTATGATCGCAGCCCGTGCCGGGGTATCACCGGGGTCGCTCTATCAGTTTTTCCCGAATAAAGAAGCTATTGCCCAGGCATTTGCCGCCGATGCGACCGAGCAACTGGCCCAGGTGTATGACACCATGTGGTCGCCCGAGGTGCTGGCCTTGCCGCTCCAGTCATTTCTCTCTACCTTGATCGATAGGTTCATTGCCTTTAATCGGACCTACCCTGGCTACCTGGCCCTGGCGCTGGGGTCCACCCTCTCGCCTTCCCTTGCCCTGGTCTTAGCCGAGTTACAGCAGGGCCTCCAGACACGCCTCGATGCGCTGATGGCGGCCTATTGGCCGCACAGTACCCGTGAGCAACGGCAGCTCCCGCTCCTCATCTCGTATCGGCTGTTTCTCGCGTTACTCCCCCTGGTCCTCCAGGGCGATGAGGAACACCAACGGGCCATCGTGCGGGAACTGAAAGCGCTGTTGTATCGGTATTGGGAACCAATCGTGGCTGGACAGAGCGCGTCGGCAGAGGGGTAGAGTATGAGACCTTGGTCGCTACCTCAGAGACGTGGATCAGCCTTACGGGCATACCTCTCCTTCATGCCCGCTCTTCCCTGCCAAACACGCTCTGAGCAAACAAAATGACCTGGAAGCCTACGCCTGCTCCCAGGGCTTGCGCACATTTTTTGCGGCTAGGGTGTCTGGAGATCAGCGGCGGCGCTGTCGCCAGCAGTATGCCCGCGACTTAGCACGAGCAATGCCGCGAGGGCCGAGACGCCGAGCGCGCAGATTACGAGGGCCATTGGCAGGGCGGTCTGGCTGCCACCCACGCCGACGAGCGGGGCAGCGGAGGCGGCAAAGGCGTATTGCAGCACGCCCAGCAGCGCCGACGCGCTGCCCGCCGCACGCGGATAATTGGAGAGCGCCAGGGTCGTGGAATTGGGTAGGACAAAGCCCATGCTGGCGGCGACGACAAACAGCGCAGGGAGGACACCCGCCAGGCCGATGCCACCCAGCGCGATAACGGCCAGCAGGGCGGCCCCGCCGCTGGCTGTGGCTGACAGGTCAATGGCGAGCATGCGGTATGGAGAGACACGTCCTACCAGCCGCCCATTGATCTGTCCGGCAACCATGATGCCCAGCGCGTTCGTGCCGAAAATGAACCAGAAAACGCCATTAGCCGAATTGTTCGCGGAGTTCGGCCTTGATGACCTTGCCCATCACGTTGCGCGGCAGGATGGGCGCGAAGACAACGGATTTGGGGATTTTGTAGCGCGCCAGCTTGCCAGCGCAGAAAGCCAGCACGTCTTCGGCGGTCAGCGTTGCGCCGGGGCGCACGACAACCACCGCCCGGCCCACCTCGCCCCATTTGGGGTCGGGCACGCCGATGATCGCCGCCTCGGCAATCCTGGGGTGCGTCGCCAGCAGCCCCTCGATCTCCGCCGGATAGATGTTCTCACCGCCGGAGATGAGCATATCCTTCTTGCGCCCGACGATGTAGTAGTAGCCGTCGGCGTCGCGGCGCGCCAGGTCGCCGGTATGCCACCAGCCATCGCGGAAGGCTTCCGCCGTTGCCTCGTTCCGGTTCCAGTAGCCGGAGCAGACGTGTGGCCCGGCCAGCGCCAGTTCGCCCACTGCATCGACGCCTACGTCATTGTCCTGGTCATCTACAACGCGCGCTTCCGAATGAAAGACGGGGCGGCCCACCGACCCGGCCTTGCGCAAGGCGTCCTCTGGGGCCAGGCTGAAGCAGTTCACGCCGACTTCGGTCAGGCCGTAGCCCTGGCGGAAAGTCAGGCCGCGCTTGAAATAGCCCTCGATGATCGGGATAGGGCAGGACGAGCCGCCGGTCACGCAGAAACGCACGGAAGAGAGATCGGCGCTTTGCCAGCGCGGATGCTCCAGCATCATCTGAAAGACGGTGGGCACGGCAAAGACAATCGTGCAGCGTTCGCGTTCGATGCACTCCAGCACGGCACCAGGGTCCGAATTGCGCAGCAGCACAACCGTGCCGCCCTTGTGGACGAGCGGCAAGGTCAGCACGTTGATGCCGCCGCTGTGGAAGAAGGGCGCGAACGTTGGCGTGATGTCGGTGCCCCAGAGATCCCAGCTAATCTCGGTGTTGACGCAGTTCCAGGTGATCATGCGGTGCGAGAGGAGCGCGCCCTTGGGCACGCCGGTTGTGCCGGAGGTATACAGAATCAGGAACGGGTCTTCCAGCGTCAGATCGGGCGTGGTGACAGGCTCAACTGAACCTGTAGCGCCTGGCCCGGCCAATTCATTGGCCGCTACGGGCGTGCCGCCAGGAAGTCCCGCCGGGACTCGCGCGCCAGTCCCGTAGGGACTTGTTGGCCGGAGGCCCGTAGCGGCGATTTCAATCGCCGAACCAGGGGCGGGGCTTGTAGCTTCGGCCTCCGTGTCGGCAGGGGTGGGGGCGTCTGTACCGCCGGCCTCCGTGTCGGCAGGGGCGGGGAGGGCCAGGCAACGGATGCCCAGCAGCGCGCAGACCTGCCGGGCGTTCTCGGCATACGCTTCGTCGTGAAAGAGAACGGCGGGGGCGCAGTCGCGCAAGATCACCTCAAGCTCGCGGACGGTCAGCCGCCAGTTGAGCGGGACCAGAATCGCGCCAACCTTGCCGACGGCAAAAAGGAGATCGAGATATTCCGGGCAGTTGGCCGCCAGGACGGCCACGCGGTCGCCCTTCTGGATGCCCAGGTCGTCGCGCAGCAGATGGGCGACGGCGTTGGCGCGAGCGTTCCACTGCCGATATGTGCGGCGCTCGCCCGTCGCCGCGTCGATCAGCGCGATCTTATCGGGCGTCAGTGATTCGCGTTTCGCCAGCCAGTCTCCAACAAGCATGAGTGTGACCCTCCTTATTCTCCCCAGCGCACAGCGGTGGCGCCCCAGGTGAAGCCCAGCCCGGCGCTTGCCAGCACGACCAGATCGCCATCGTGGAGCTTGTTGGCCTGCTCGGCCAGTTCCAGCCCCAGGACTTGATCGGGCGCGCCGATGTGGCCGTAGTCTTCCAGATAGACCGACTGCTCCTCGGAGAGTCCCAATCGGCTCAAGATGTGACGGTGCATGCTGGGCTTCATATGGTTCAGCGCCAGAAAGTTGATCGCTTCCGGCTGCGCGCCGCTGGCTTCGACGGCGCGTAGCACAACGGTGATGAAATAGTCCTCCGAGATGCGGTCCATCGTCTCCTTGAGCGCGGGCGGGTCGGGCACGGTAAAGGTGTGCAGCCCGGCGGCCAGCGTCTCCGGCGACGTGGGACGGCGCGTGCCGCCCGCCGGGATGATCACGTTTTCGGATTGCGAGCCATCGTTGAGAAAGGCCGAGCCAAGCACCCGGTTGCGCGGATAATCGCGGCGCAGCAGGATGGCACTGCCGCCGTCGGAGAGATTATACAGGAAGCGGGAAGTGGGGTCACGGAAGTTGATCAGATCGGCGGTGCGATGCCCGCCGCAGATCAGCACGGTGCGCAGGCGCGGGTCGGCGATCATCATGTCGCGGGCGACCTTCAGCGCCAGCACGTTAGTGGTGCAGAGCGCAACAAGCTCAAAGGCGTAGGCGTTTTTCGCGCCGAGCAGATACTGGATGCGGCAGGCCGCCGACCAGACGTAAAAATCCTTGTGCATGCTGCCCGAAGAGAGGATCAAGTCCAGTTCCAGCGGGTCGCAGTTGGCGCGCGCCAGGGCGAGGCGCGCTGCGGCGACGGCCATCGCGCTGGTCTGGTCGGCTGGCCCGGCGCGGTGCTTCTGGCGGATGCCCATCTTGTGGACGACGACCTCTGCGGGGATGCCGCTCTGATCGGCGATATAGGCGGCGTCCTGCACCATGTCGGGCAGATAGGTAGCAAAGCTGACGATGCCAATAGTTGGAACGGATGGTTGCTCACTCATGTTCGTTACTGCCCGGCAAGAAAGGCGCGGATGGCCTCAAATGGACCAGGCTTCGCTCCGAAAAGAATCGAATAGTGGTTCAGCGTTGGAAAATCCACCAGACGGCAGCCCGCTATGGCTTGCTGGGCTGCTGCTGCGTCGCCTGGTGTTATCATCTGGTCATCCTGGGCAACCAGCCCCAGTCCCGCTCTGAGCAGGAGGGTGGGGACCGTCACCCGCGCCCACTGCGCTTCGGGCGCCCCCTCGGCATGCAGCGACTGCTCATCTTCCAGGCACGCCTCCCGATAGCACTTGGCGATCACCGAGCCGTCGGGCTGGCGCCGCACGTCATGCTCATAATACAGATCGAGATAGGCATTCCAGTATGGTCCCAGGAAAGGGGCCGCTTTCACGCGCTGGGTGTAGAGTTCAAAGGAGGGAACCGGCGTTCCCAGGCGGCTGATCGCAGTGGTCAACCATGCCGGCTGGTCTGCGGCGCTTTTCCAGGGAAGCGCCGCGCCGCCATCGATCAAGACCAGTTTGCTCAGCTTGTCGGGGTGATGGGCGGCAAAGTAGAGGGCAATAAAGGCGCCCAGAGAATGGCCGATCACCACTGGCCGCTCCAATCCCAGGGCGTCGATGAAAGCGGCCAGGTCGTCGGCATGCGCCGGGACGCCATAGCCTGCTGGCCGATCACTATCACCGCGCCCGCGCAGATCATAGGCAAGCACTCGGTTGGAGTCGGCCAGATGATCGGCCAGCGCCTGAAAACAGAACGCATTGGCAGTGATGCCATGCACGCAGACGACGGGGGTTCCCTGTTCACCCCACTGGACCGCGTGAAGCCTGATCGCTCCGGCGGTGACAAACGCATCGCGCGCGGACTGTATTTCCATCGTTCCCTCCTGGTTGGGGCTGGCGGATAAATCCGCGCCTGGAGGCGCAGAGCGCCGCGAAGCCTGCCTGCGCGGACTCCCCGCCCCGCTAGGCCGGGCGCCCGCCCTCTCGGCTGCGGCTCGCGGGCTGCCACGCCTGGAGGCTGCGCCAAGAGAGCAACGCCTACGAGAGCTGGGACGAACACACAACTGTTTGACCGATGCGCTCGCCTCTCGATGCGCCGCCAGGGACGGCGGCGCTACAGGCGACGGCCCGGCTGGAAGCCGGGGGTACAGGCGACTGCCTGGCGGCGCTGCAAGGCTCACGCGCCATGCGTTGCTAGAAAGCCAAAGCACGCGCGCCGGAAGTTATCCGGGCGCTCGATGTGCGGCGAGTGGCCGGTGTCGGCAAACTCCACCTCTCGATACGCGCCGCCGCTGGCTTTGTAGGTGTCCAGCACGGCGCGCATCTGCCGCCACATCGGCTGCGGCGGAAAGACCTCCGCGCCGGGCCAGCCAGGGACGGCGCCAATCTGCCCCAGGGTGCCGAAGTCCAGCAGCGCCATGTCCGAGACGATCTGGTCGTTGGCGCCGCGAATCCAGAGGACCGGCGGGCCGTTCTTGACCTGCCCGAAGGCGCTCAGGTTGCAGTAGTTGGGCGCGATGGCGTTGTTGACGCCCTGCGTGCCGGGGGCGACGTTGGGCCAGTTGGGCGAGGGCGTCAGGTCGCCGGGGTAGTTGCCCTCGGTGCATTTGGTCGAAAGCATGCTGCTCACAAACGCCTCCTCGCGCTCCGGCGTTGGCTGAAAAGGCGGCTTGAAGTAAAACTGGAGCATGACGTTGCGTGGCGAGTTGGGCGAGTCGGTGCTGCGGTCGCCGTCTTTCAGGCGCTGCGCGAAGTCGGGATTGGCCGTGCCACCGCCGCTGCCGGCAAAGTCGGGCCAGCAGGGCGTGCCCTGCGCGTCTTTTGTGCCGCCGAAGCCATAGGGCGACATCGGCGAGATCATCGTCAGCGAGCGCACGCGCCCTGGATGGTCAGTGATGTACTGCATGCTGATGCCGCCGCCCATCGACCAGGCGATCAGATGGAAGCGCTCCAGCTTGAGCGTCTCGACCAGCGCGTGGAGATCGTCGCTGAAATCGCGCAGGCCGCGCCTGGCATCCACTGGCGCTGTCTCCGAGTCGCCAAAGCCGCGCAGATCGACGGCGATGGCCCGATAGCGCGCGGGCAGCGCCAGCATCGTCTCTTCCCAGAAGATCGCGGACGAAACGTTGCCATGCACAAAGACCACTGGATCGCCCGCTTGTGGGCCGCTGGTCAGGAGATGCGTTGCCAATCGGGGCGTCTGGACCATCTCTGAGGAGATGCCAGGCAGGAATGCGGAAGCTGTCATACCAGGCTACCTTTCATCTGTGCGCTCGCTGCTGAAAAACTGACTGAGATGTCATGTGTATATCATGCGCCAGGATGAGCGTCAAGAGGCAATATGGTCATGCCCTCTTGAAGAATGGCTCAGTTTCTCTTATACTAGGGGCACGCCTCGCCTCTGTATCCAAGAGGAGAGTTTATACGATGAGATTGAAACAAGCCTGGCGTCCGCTTACGCTTATGCTGCTGGTGGGGATTGCCGCTGGCATCGGCAATGTGCTGTTCTACCTCTTTGTGATGAATCCACTGACGGCGGATGGAAAAGCTGATGAGGTGGCTGTCAGCACCTACGCGATCAACCTGTTTGTTGGCTGGGTCTTCTTCTCCGCCTGGTTTTTAGCCAGAGCCGATGATGAACTGAAAAACGTCGAGGCGGCGATCCACAAAGGCGATAAGGAGACCTTCCTGGTCGAGGCTCCCAAGGTGATTGCCCTGAGCATCCGCATCCTCTATTTATTGATCTCGGCCCTGGTTATTTTGTCCTTCCATCTCTTTCACCTGGAGAGCCAGCTTATCACCGGCGAGATTCAGTTCGGTGTTGGCTTCCTGGTGGTAATCACTGCCCTCTTCTTGTGGGATCTCGATGATCCCATCACGGGAGCTATCGCTGCTCCGAACATTCCAGAGGAATGGCTGGAAGAACTGCGCGAGCGGAAACAAGCGGAGAAGGGGCACGCGCCAGTGCGCCACCGGGAGGCCGAGCGGGTCGAAACGAAGGCTCACCTGTAGCGTCACCCTTCCAGGCGGCAGGGGCGGGGAAATCGTTGGCCTGCGCGCCCGCTAGCCCAACGCTGCACCGCCTGGAAGGGCGGCGCTACAAGTTCCCGCCCCTGTCGGCAAGAAGGTCGGCGCTACCGGTGGGCAGCGGCGCTCCTGCATCTTACACACAGAAAGCCGTCCGGCAGCCTCAGAGGGATGAGGCCGCCGGACGGCTTGCAGGAGTCGGCGGGCGTCGTGCTTACTTGATGTCGTAGCGTTGGACGCTGTAGCTGGCGCTGCCTGGCGTCTGGCTGACCAGCCAGATCGTCGTCAGGCCGCTGCCCGTTGTGACCAGCACATAGGCGATAGAGGGCGTGACATGCTGCGTGACCTGCTGCCAGGACGACTCACCGTTCTTCCAGGCGCAGAGGGTCAGGGTTTGATCGCTGGCCTGGAAGGCTTTGAGGACGAGGCCGTTGCTGAGGACGCCCAGCGGCCCGTAGCTCCTGGCCGTGCCTGCTGGGAGACCTTTCGTTGGGGCTGCGCGCCAGGTCTGGCCGCCATCGGCGCTCACTTCCAGTTCCGGCGGCACATTGGAGGGCTGCAAGGAACCGCCCTGGGCGACCTCTGGCATGTGGATGTAGATCAGCGGCGGCGCGCTCCCGCTCTGCGGAACCAGCGCCAGATTGCTGGCAACATCCGGCAGCCTGGAGACCTCGTTCCAGGTCGCCCCGCCATCATCGCTGCGCCAGAGGTAGTCGGTGATGCTGGAATCGGAGTAGCAGAAGTTTCCGCCCGTCTGCGTGATGGCAAAGATGGTCGTGCCGGTGGACGTTGGCATATAGTCACAGATGAACTGACCGCTGGCGGCCAGTTGGGCATCCACAAGCTGCCAGGTCTTGCCCCCGTCGTCGCTGGCGACAATGCGGATGCTATCCACGCCGATCTCTACGCCGTTATTGTCGAAGCCACCCAGGGCGGAGTAGAGGCGCTGGCCCTGCACGCGGAAGCTGCTCGTGCTGCTGGTCGCCAGGAACTCTGGCTGGATGGGCGCGCCAATCGAACCCTGGATGGGCAGGCTCAACTTGCTCCAGTGCTGGCCGGCGTCCGCGCTGTAATACTGCGCGGGGCAGCCTGGCGAGCCGGAGAGGCGCGCCAGGGCGTTGCTGCTCCCATTGAACGCCTGCCCTGAGTGGCACTGAAACCCTGGATGATTATTTTCATAGGTGGAGAGCGAGAGGAAGACCGTCGAGGCGTCCAACGGACTGACCGCGAGGGAAAAGAGGTCTACCGGCGGCAGGCTGCCGGACGGCAGGGGCAGCTTCTGCCAGGTTGCGCCGTCATCCTCGCTGCGTCGCAGGGCCAGCGGGGCCGATGCGTTCTGGGAAGCCGAGGCTTCATAGACGACGCTGGGATTGCTGGGCGCGATGACCGGCAGCGCCACTTCGTTGGTCAGGCCAGGGATGGCGGTCCATGTGCCGGAAGGCAAGGCTGAGGTGGGTGGCGCCGCTGACCCCAGGCCGCCAGGTTTCTGCCCGGTGCTGCGCCCGCTGGCGAAGCCGTGAAATAAGATGACGAAGAGGGCGACAACGGCGGCCAGCGAGACCACCGTTGCGACGCCTTTGAGACGTCCTGAAGGCATGGAGGGATGGCTCCTTTGTGGAATCAGCCGCGCTGTTTCTGGCCGCTCGCTGAGATTGGAGCCAGCGCGCGGCGGGGCAGTTCGCCCGCCGCGTTGGAACGAAGAGTCGGCCAGCAGTTGGGCTGGAAAAGGCGGTAATGGTCGGGAAGTGGGCAGGCGCTGGATAGATACATCCAGGCGCTCATAGTCGGCGCGCACGGCGGCGCAGGCGGCGCAGGTTGCCAGATGGGCCGCGAGCGCGGCGCGCTGCGAGGGCGAGAGATCGCCTGGATGGGTGGCGGCAAGGGTATCCGCCCATTCAGCGCAGGGTTGGGGCAGTGGCATGGTCATCGTGTTCTCTCTCCCATTTGGATGTTCGCGTGGTCTTGCTCCAGGCGCAGATATGCCTGGCGAAATTGCTGGCGTCCCCGGCTGATAGAGGAACTGACGCTTTTTTCAGTGATCCCCAGCATCTGGGCGATCTCGCGCTGCGAAAAGCCGCCCTCAAGCTGCAAGAGCAGGCAGGTGCGATATTTGGCGGACAGTTGCGCCAGCGTCAGCCTGACCCATTCGCTCTGGCCGACCTGTTCTTCTGGATCGACCAGGCTCAGATGCGCGCCGGCCATCGATGTTTCGGGCGCGCCCCAGGGGAGCCAGCGAATCAGCCGGGCGCGCCGCAGATGCAGGCGCGCCATTTTGGTGGCAAAACGCTAAAGCCAGCGACTAAACCGTTCGGCGTCCTGTAAAACTGGCACGCCACCCCACGCGGCGCTAAAGGTGTCTTGGGTCAGAA
>JBJKSJ010000103.1:0-4088 GCA_046704085.1 Ktedonobacterales bacterium
ACCCCCGCGAGCATGCCGCTCCTGACGCCCTCAGCAGAGCAGCATGCCTGGGTGGAAGACGAGTGGGCGCGGCGCGGCCTGGCGGGCGCCCGCGTGCTGGCGGTCCATCCGGGCAGCGGCAGCCGCGCCAAGTGCTGGCCGCCAGAGCGTTTTGCCGCCCTGGCCGGGCGCTTCATCGGCGCTGGCTGGCGCGTGCTGGTGATCGAGGGCGTGGCCGATAGAGTGGTCGCGCCGCAGACGCTGGCGCGGCTGCCAGGAGAAGCCGCGCAGCCGGTCGCCGGGCTGGCGCTTCCGGAGCTTGCCGCGCTGCTGGCCCGCGTCACGCTCTTTGTCGGCAATGATTCCGGCATCAGCCACCTCAGCGCCATGTTTGGCGCGCCGACGCTGGCGCTCTTTGGCCCGACGGACCCGGCCATCTGGGCGCCGCGTGGTCCGCGCGCGCGTGTCCTCTGGCCGGGCGCTGCCGCTCCGATGACGGCGCTCAGCGTGGCGGAAGCCTCTGAGGCCGCGCTGGCGCTGCTGCGCGCGGCGCTCTGATCCCTTTCCAACCTCAGCGCCAGGACCAAAGTACCGCTCTGGCCCCCTCAATTTGCCTCAACTATGGATGTGCTGCTAGAATGGAAGCCGTCGTCAGCCTGCCAACGCTGAGCGCCAGAAACAAGGAGGGGACCGATGCTGCGAACCCTGCGCGAACGCCTTGAGGCATTGTGGGTGCAGAACAACCGCAACCGCATCGTGATTATGGTCAGCGTGTCTGTCGTCACGATCTTGCTGGTCTGCGGCTGCGCCAACCTGCTCGGCTCGACGCTGGGCGGCTTTGTCGATTCGCTGGCCTCTTCTGGCCCGCCCGTGCGCCCGACGATTACGGTCAATCCCCAGCAGGCGGCAAACGTGAATCCCACCTTCCCGCTGCCCGCGCCAACGACCTATCCTGCGCCTGGCTCCGGCTCTACGCCCGCGCCGTCTTCCAACACGCCCCCGCCGACGCCCACGCCCAGCCCCACGCCATCGGTCACGGATACGCCGACGCCGGGCGGTAATACGATCACCTATTCGATCAGCCCTGATCCTTCAGGCAGAGCGTTCAAAGCTGGGGTGCAGAACACCATTACGTTGCAAGGCCCGCCAGGAACGGTCGTTTCAGTCAACATTTTCTTTACGAATAGTAATTGTATACAGGGTCAGGCGCCGAATGATCCCGTTACGCTTGATGGCGGCGGGAATGGCACCTTCTCTTGTACGATCCCCGCAAGCCTGAAGGGGTCGCAGGTCTCGCTGGTATTCATTCCCCAGGGGGGCAACCAGGAGCAGTTTACTGTTGATGTGCGCTGACCCTCTCAGCGCCCTGGCGGGTGTCGGAAGCCCTGGCCGAGAACCTCGGCGGCATTGCCGATGATGATGAAGGCGTCGGGGTCCACCTCGGCTACGATCTCTTTCAACTGGCTGATCTCGCGCTGCGTGATCGCCACCAGCAGCACCTGGCGCGCCTCCTGGGTGTAGGCTCCGCGCCCCTCCAGCAGCGTGGCCCCGCGATGGAGCTTAAAGAGGATTGCCTGAGTGATCGGCGCCGGGTTATCGGCAATGACGTAGGCCAGACGCACGTAGCTGAAGCCCTCCAGCACGCCATCGAGTACCTTGCTAGTCAGATAGATGGCGATCAGCGCGTAGAGCGCGAGTTGCAGGTTGAGGAAGATGCCGGAGGCCAGGACGACCACCCCATCGGCCAGCAACTGCGCCAGCCCCACACTGATGCCAGAGAAGCGGTTGGCGAGCAGGGCCACAATGTCGGTGCCGCCTGTGCTGCCGCGATAGCGATAGACCAGCCCGACGCCTAAGCCGCCGAGCAAGCCGCCATAGACTGTCGCCAGCACGGCGTCGTGGGTCAGCGGCTTTGCCACAAACGCCAGCGGATCGACCAGCACGCCAACCAGGATGGTGGCATAGAGGGTGCGCAGAGCGAAGCTCGTGCCGCCCAGAAAGCGCCAGCCCGCCAGAAACAGGGGGACGTTCATCGCCAGAAAGGTTGGCCCCACCGGCCAGCCCAGCTTCGCGTTGAGCAGCACGGCCACGCCGCTCAGCCCACCAGCGGCGATCTGGTTGGGAATCAGGAACCAGTCCAGCGAGAGATCAAGCACAACCGCGCCGATGGTGATGATCAGGTAATCCAACCCGACGCGCGCGGCCAGGGGCAAAATGGTGCGTGGCCGTTTGAGCCAGGGCCGATCTGGCCTGGCTGGTTCTCCTGGCGGCGTCTGATGCGTGGGCGGTGAGGTCTGGTTCTCAAGTGACATAGCAGCCGAAGTATAGCATATGGTTCTCTTCGCCCCAACGGGGATGGTATGCGTTATGCCGCAATGGCTGGTCTGGGAAGTGTGTCGAAGGAAACCGAAACGCAACAGCATTTAAGAAGAAAGGATCTGCTCATGTCTACATCTGCACAGACCCGGCCTGTGCGCTCGTATCCGGCGCCAAAGCCGCAGACGACCCTGACCGATCTGGACGCGAAGGAAGTCCAGGCTGTCACCGAGGCGCTGAATCCGCTGATTGCGGATGCCTATGCCCTCTATGTCAAGACCAAGAACTTTCACTGGCACCTGTCCGGGTCGCATTTCCGCGACTTTCATCTGCTCTTTGATGAACACGCTGCTCAAATCTTCGCCTCTATCGACCCCCTGGCCGAGCGGGTGCGCAAGGTGGGCGGCACAACAATCCGCAGTATCGCGCATATCAGCCAGTTACAGACCATCAATGACGATAACGATGACTTTGTGTCAGCGGGCGAGATGGTGCGGCGCTTGATGCAGGATAATCAACATATCGCCGAGCGGCAGCGGGCAGCGATTGGAGTCTGCGAGAAGAACCGCGATTCCGTGACAGCCAATGTGCTGCAAGAGATTCTGGATGGGACCGAGCGGAGGAAATGGTTCCTCTTCGAGATCCTTCAGGGCGCAAACAACCTCGAATGAGGCGCAGCTTGTGCCGTGCTTGTGAAACCCAATGGGGCGAGCGCATCTTGTGCGCTCGCCCCATTGGGCGGTTTGATCTTTGCTGCCTGGATCGCCTCCAGGCACCCCGCCCCACCCCAGCCGACTGGAAGCCGACGCTACACGTCCCCGCCCCTTTCGGCTAGCCGCGTTCGCCAGCGGGCATGCTGCGTGCGCTCGTCTGGCGCGGGGCCGGACGGCCATCGCTGTTCGCGCCATAGGCGCAGTAAGGGCAGACGTTCCATTTGAGTTCCAGCAGATGCTCGCAGCGCGGGCAGGGACGGCGCAGCTTGGTCCCACACGATGGGCAGACCTGGAAATCAGACTCGACGCGATAGTGGCAGGTTGGGCAGGTGGGCCGCTCGGTCATCTCGGCCAGCAGTGACTCTTCTTCTAACTGCCGTTCGTAGAGTTCTGCCAGCGTCTGCCGGGGGCGCAGGATCAGGTAGATGAAGAGTCCGCCGACAAAGAACACCGTGACGAGCAGCGTCGCGGCAATCTGTAAGACGACATCCTGGCTGCGCGAGCGGATGTCGCGCCAGGTCCAGATAATCAGGCTGGCCCAGAAGACCGCGAGGAACGCGAAGAGAAATGAGCCGCCGATGACGAGCCAATTGCCGAGGCTGCTCGTCGAGGCCGCCAGGACCGGCACAGTAGCCAGTGTCATTACTACACCTTGAAGCACGAGAATACACACCCCTTTCGTGGTTGCCTGGGACAGCGAATCAGCCGCGAGCAAAATAGGGAGGTTTTACCATACATTTTTCCTTGATATAAAACGTTGCTTCAATCCAGAGGATAACACATACGAGACTGAAGTCCTGGATATTTTTTATTGCTTCTCCCTTTCTTTATACATACGATTTTCTTTATACATACGATACAGAGGCGATGCTAGAGGCGCAAGAGGACGGTCGCAATCTCACCGGCCTGTACCTGCATGCGCAGGGTCTGCTCTGAAAGACGATCCAGACGCGCCTGATGTTCCATGCCCAATGGCTCTTCATCCAGCCGCGCCAGGCGGGCCTCGCGGAAGGGCACGCCCAGCGTCAGCGTGGCCTCCTGCGCTGTCTCCAGCGGGTTATAGAAGCGCACCAGCAGCGC
>JBJKSJ010000104.1:0-9947 GCA_046704085.1 Ktedonobacterales bacterium
TGCCCTGCGCGCCGCGCTCTGGGTGGTGGTCGGGCTGGATGTGATCGCCATGCTGTTTTTCTATAACGAGGGCTGGTTTCAATTTGGGATACGCTACCTCTACGATGTGTATCCCTATGCCTTCTTGCTGCTGCTACTCGGTGAGGCGCGTGTGGACTGGCGTTTCGCTCTGCTGGGGGCGCTGGGGATGATCATCAATGTGCTGGGTGCTTTGCAGTTCTGGATGGTGATTGTCCACATGGGCGTCTGAAGCGGCGGCTTCCTCTGGAGGCGTGGGCGCTTGCCACTCGCGCCGACCTTGAAACCAGCGCCAGAGCAGCCCGGTTGCCAGCAGATAGAGCGCCGCCGCCAGCACAAAGGGCAGCGTGAAGTTGGCGGCGGCGATGATCAGCCCGCCGATGGCGCTGCCAGCCGCCCAAAAGGCCCAGTAGCTCAGGTTATAGGCGCTGTTGGCGCTGGCGCGCTGTCTCGGCGGGACAACGCTCATAAAGAAGCTGAGCAGCACTGGCTCGGCCAGGTTCATCAAGCTCCCGCGCACCAGATAGGCCGCCAGCACCAGCGGCAGCGCGCGCGCAAAGCCCAGCAGCAGCAAGAAGGGCAGCGAGACCAGATGGCAGAGGACAGCGGCGCGTACGTTGCCCAGGCGCGCCGCAAAGAACGGCCCCGACAGCGTGGTCACGGCCATCAGCGTGGTGGCAATGGCGGTGATGAGGCCATAGACCGGCGTGCTGATGCCCAGGTGCTTGACAAAGTAGAGGTTAAAATAGGGGATGAAGAGACCCGCGCCCAGCCCGATTAGCCCCTCCACTGCCGCAAGCCGCCCGATGGGGCCGCGCAAAAAGGCCAGCACCTCACTGCGCAAGTGCGCCATGTGGCGCGCCTGAAGATTGCGGTTGACCCACCACTGCGCCTCGGCCAGCAGCGCGCCTGCCCTCTTTGCAGGGAGCAATTCAGCCTGCCGTGCCGATGGCCGGATCGGCGGCGTCGGGTCCATCAGGATGATTGGGATGAACGAGGGCGCGGCAATGATGCCTGCCACCAGCAGGGCCAGTTCATAGCTGCGCGCCTCGGCGCCGGGGACCAGAAACGGGCTGAGGAGATGCAGCAGCCAGGATTGGCTGATCGCTGGCAGGCTGACCAGATTGGGCAAAAAACCGCCCAGCGCCTGCCCAATTACGGCGGAAATCAGCGCCAGCGAGGCGTTGAGGCTGAAGATATGGCTGCGCGCGCTTTCCTGGCTGCCCCCGGCCAGGAGCGGCGCGCCAATCACCAGATAGACGCCCCCGGCCACTCCCAGTACAAAGCTGGTGATGGTGAGCGAGAACGCCAGGGGGATCAGCAGTTGCAGCGTGCCCGCGATGGCTGCGACCACGCTTGACCAGAAGAGGGTTGCTTTGATCCCAAAGCGAGCGATAAGCGGGCTGGTCGTGACCATGCCCAGCGCGCCCCCGGCGACGCCGATGACTAGCAGCCAGCCGATAAAATCGGCCTGATAGCCCAGCGCGACGAGATAGAGGTTATAGAGCAGTGCGAAGATACCAACGGTGATCGAGTTGAGCGTGTTGCTCAAAAGATACAGGCGGGCGTTCCGATTCATGCGCCCGAACTGGCGCAGATAGGAGCCTGCCTGTTCTTTGAGTCTTGCCATGAGTTGCTTTGCTCGTCTCGTCGCTGGCTATTGCCCGGCGCCCCCCCTGGGAAGTTGGCGCGGTCCATCAGGCGCCGCGCCCTGGTTGAGGGCGCGCGCGCCATTCTGGCCGGGCGGCAATTCGTGGTAGCCATTGCCATTAGGCCGGACCAGGGCGCGCAGCCCCTCTTTGACCGCGACCGTGCGCGCGTGGATGTCGATGACGCGCTCGGCGAACTTCGCGCTGCCGCGATCCGTCGCTTGCAATCGCTGCTCGATGGCTGGGGCGAAGCGGATCAGCAGGGGCACCACCTTGTTATGGACATAATACAACAGAAAGGCGATAGCGCCCACCAGCGCGGCGGTGATGAGAACCAGGAGCATCAACTCAATGACGAGTACCACACCTGCGGCGTCCCCGGCTGCCTGAAGCCAGGACGGATAAGGAACATCAGCGATAGGCATTGAGTTCTCCTTTCGCGGCCAGTTCTTTCCGCCGCTGGGCGCGCTTTTCGGCGCGCTTGCGTGCCCGGCCCACGCCAAAGAAGACTCCAGCGACCTGGGCAGCGCCCAGCAGCGTGCTGGCAGCCTTCACGCCCGGCGTGATCGTCAGTTCGCTGGCGACCTTGGCCGTCTCGCGCACGGTGTCGGTGGTATCTTTGAGTGAATCCAGAACAGGCGTCAGTTCTTTTTTGATCTGGAGGGCCAGGCTGATCATCACAAAGACGGCGTAGGAGAGCAACCCCAGCGCGATGAAGGTTGCCAGAGCCAGCGCGATCAGAAAGGCATCGAGAACTTGCGACCAGACGCCAAAATAGCTGATCAGCCAGATCAGGCCCACCACGATAATGAGGGTGACAAGCCCACCTATCGCAAGAATGGCTTTAAGACGACTACTCACGTACAAGGCTCCTTTCGGGCGCAGATAATATGCAGAGAAAGCGATAGTTGATCGTGTAATCGCGTGGTATAAAGGAATCCGCGTTGGCTGCGAGCAGGAACTATGCCAGGAAGCAGTGACAGGCTGAGCCTGCGTCAGCGTTGAGAAGCCAGCGAGCAGAGGAGCAAGCCTGCCTGGCTTCATTATAGCGGCTGCGCCCGTTCCTTACAAGCCAGGCCGTTCAGGCTAGCCCGTTTGGGACTCAGAAGCCCCAGTTATGCCCAACCGAAGAGCGAACCGACTGCTGAGCCGCGCGTCCGTCTCTTGCCAATCAAGGCGAGGGTACATGATAGACAGAATAGTTCTGATAGCTCCAGACCTGGGTCAGCGAGTCGTGCAGAAATTGCCGAAAAGCCGGAAGGAAGGTTGCCAGGTAATGGTTCTCATAGGTCTGGATTACAAAGTTCAAGGTTTTCTCTTCGTAGATCACGTAGCGGAACCCGTCTTGCTGTAACAGGGCCAGAATGCCTGTCTGGGTGTGTCCCTCGGTTTCCAGGTAGGGAATCCAATCCTCGGCGGAGTCAGCGATATAATCGCGCCCCTCCATGAAATAGCCCGTTCCGCGCCCCAGCAGCAGTACTTTTGCTTGACGAGGAATCTGCGTGTTGACATACTTAATCATCACCCAATAGGCAGGCTCCATAATATGCTGCGCTTCCCACTGCTGGAGCGAGACTCGGCCTGTGATCAGGCCCAGTGGGCTATCAGTAGCCCAGTAGAGGCCGCTCAAGATTACCCCAAGCGCCAGGGTTAATCCCAGGATCGTCGCCTGGAGCGCAGCGCGAGCCAGCAGCCAGTCCCAGGACCATTGAAGCAGGCACTGGAGCATGCCGGCCACTGGCACCACCAGCAGGAGCAGCCAGGGCATCGCATAGCGCCCGACCAGGGCATTGGACAGCACCCAGGCAAGATAGGCGGCGCCAGCCACGATCAGCCAGGGCGCCAGGCGCCACGCATTTGCTGCTGATCGCGCCCCTGACTCCGATGATCGCCGCTTACGCCGATAGAGCCACTCACCCACCAGCGCCAGCGGCGCGACGACCGCCAGGAGCAGCAGATAATTGGGAGGGATTAAACTCGGCTCGCCGGTATGGTTGGTATCAAAGAACAGCCCAAAGAAGGCCAGCAGCAGGCGCTGCCAGAGCGGCCCGTGCGGGCCAAAATGGGCAAACGTGACCACTCCCACCTGGGTTCGCGCCGCATCCCAGCCAGGGCCGCCCCAGATAAAGGGGTAGATTGGATTGCCCAATTCGGCCCAATCTTTTGCCAACCAGGGCAGCAATGGAGCCACCACGCCTACTCCATAGAGCAGCAGCGCCAACAGCGCGCGCCGCAAGATCGGCCAGCGGCGCGCGCCATGTTGCCAGGCATGCAGAACGCTGAGCGCGACCGCGCCCGTGAGCAGCAGCCCGATGCCGACCACAAGCTGGCCTTCGGTATACTTGGCCGCCAGTCCTGTCCCGATGAACAGCCCACTCAGCAGCACCAGCCGCAGGTTGGCTCTGAAGCCCGCCTGCTCTGGCTGCTCCAGCCAGGTCAGCAGCACCACTAGCGAGGCGACTGCGGCATAGGTCAGCGCCAGTTCGGTATAGCCAACGGTCAGCAGGTCAACGAAGAGGGGGCAGGCCAGGCTGAGCGACACGCCCAACCACGCCGCTGTCCGGCCCAGATGGCGATAGAGGTAGCCAGCGATGAGCAACACGGCCAATAGCCCAAAGGCGCCCTGCACCAGCAAGGCCGCCACCGGAGCCTGGAAGGCCAGCGCCAGGGTATTGAGCATCTCGCTGCTGAAGGGGAAATTGGCGTGCGCCCATCCTGGCAGGGCGTAGATCGCGTGGTGCAGCAGATAGAGATTGGGTACGGCCCAGTGATACTGATAGTTGTCATACGCCAGGGATGGATACGGGACCAGCCAGTGGGTCAACAGGAGGCCCAACTCAAAGAGCGCCAGTCGCGCCAGCGTTCGCTCAAAGAAACCACGAGGCCGCGCGCCATCCGGCAGGCGATACCACCTGGCGGTCGTGAGCCGCGCCCAGAGCTGGCGCACCTCGCGCCAGCTTACGAGCAGCGCCAGGGCCAGCCCGGCGAGCAAAACCCAGGCGTAGAGGAGCTGCGCCAGACCCAACGCCAGCACCCCCAGGCTCAGGATGCCCCAGCCCAGCCCGATAGCCAGCGCGCCCCGTTCCAGCCAGGAAAAGCCGGTCAGCTTGAAGGGACGCAGCAGGAGGCGGCCCAGCGCCAGGCCAGCAACGGCGATCAGGGAGAAGATCCCCCCCGCAAAAACGTCATCGAGCAGTGTCAGCCGGTGGGGCTGATCGGGTTGGGGGAGATAGATTGCATAATGATAGGCCGTCGCCAGGGCCAGCAAGATTACGAAGCCCACCAGCATGAGCAGCGGGCGGCGTTGAAAGAAAGGTTGCTCGCGGTGATCGCTGGGCCGCAGAAGCTCTACCTGTGCCTCGACGATTGCGCCCCCTTCAGAAGAGGCAGGCTCTTGTGTCATCTGTTCCTCCCCAGAATCGCCACACTATTGCTCCGGGCCAGCAGATACGTGGTGGGCGCGCTTGACCTGCGCCGCGCCGACTCGCCAGAGGAGCCAGGCTTGCCCTCCGGCGAACAGGAGCAACCCATAGGTGGGCAGCCCAAAGAGCAGGATACCTAGCCCGGCCAATCCAGGAGCCGACTGCTGAATGAGCCAGCCAGGCAGGATCAATATCCATCCTGGTTCCAGGAACAACAGCAGACCCCCTCCCATGAGCAGAAACCACCAGCGCGGCTGGCGCGGCGCCGCGCGCAGCACCAGAATCAGGATGGTCCCGGACAGCAGCAAGGTGATGATGTTCCATTGCCAGGTGAGCGGAAAAACCAACAGGATGGTGGTGATCAGCAGGCTCTGGCTGACCTGCTCAACCAGTTCACCGGGTCGCTGCCAGCAGACCCAGGTGATCAGCAGGAGGATGCCTGCAAAGAACATCCCGGCAATGACTTCCCCGATGAGCAGGGCTTCGGTGAGCGTGATCTCTGGCGCCAGGGCAGGGAGCGGGAAGGCAGCGGCTTGATAGCCAACCAGCGGACGCGCCACCGCAGCGACGAGCGAGACATTTCCTCCATTGGGGACGTAGTATTGCTCATTGACCCGAACCGGCCCCAGATAGGCATTATAGGCTCCCAGCCCCAGCACGCCGACTGCGAGGAGGGTTCCCCCAGCGAAGGTGAGGAGCGCCACCCTTGAGAACTTCCAGCGCCGCCCCAGGACAGCGAGCAGGATGAGCGCCGCAGGCCAGAGCTTGAGCAAGGCTGCCAGTCCTAGCAGTCCCCCGGCCCAGCGCACACGGCGTTTGCGCTCTAGCCACCAGGCAGCCGTGAGCAGAAGGGTGAGCAGTTGCCCAAAGTTGAGCAGACTCTGCGCAAAGAGGAATGGTTGCCAGAAAAGGCTGAGCAAGACAAAGAGTGCCATGCCGCGCAGGAGACGCCATCCGAGCGCCTTGAGCAGCAGGAACCCTGTAGCGAGATAGGCTGCCAGACAGCAGAAACTCCAGATGAGGGTGGCACGCGCCAGCGACAAGAAGCCAAACGGCAGAAACAGGAGTTCGGCAGAGGGCGGATGGGAATCATGTTCCAAAGCGACAGGGATGGGTATGATGCCTTTGAAGCAATGCAGCGGGAGATAGATAGACACGCCCTGCAAGATGCGCTGCGCCCCCAAGTAATCCTGACAAAAATCGCTGGTTTGCTGGTTGAAGATCAGGGTGATCTGGAGCATTGCCAGCAGCCCCAGAGCGAGGAGAATGCCCCAGGCAGTCGTTCCCAGAACATGCCTCACACGGCTCGACGGCGTAAGAGCAGGTTCTTCCTGCTTTTGGGGGTTGAGAGCCACTGTGCCATTCGTTTCCTTCAGGCCGTTTCTTGATTCACGCATATCAAATTGACTCACAAACTCTCCATCTGTGCAGCGCCGACTCGCCAGAGCAGCCAGGCTTGTGCCCCGGCGAAGCAGAGCAGCCCGATGGTGGGCCATCCGATCACCAGAAGCTGCCACCATGCGGGGCCAGTGGTCTGCACGTGTGGGAGCCACGCGGGCAAACGAATGGCAAGCCAGCCCGGCCCGGCTAGCGGCAGCAGCCCGCCCAGGAGCAGCGCAGCCCACCAGCGCGGAGGTCTGGGAAGCTGACGCAAAGCCAGGAGCGTGGTGGCGCAAGGCAAGAGGATCGTAATCAGCATCCAGTACCAGAGAATCGGAAATACCAGCAGGAGGGCCGTCACCAGCAATCCCTGGCTGAGCAGATCGACCACTTCGGACCTCCCCTGCTGCTGGCGGCGCCAGATCAGAGCCACAACTCCTGCCAGGAGAAGCACAGCCAGTCCTTCTGCCAGCAGCACTGCGGCTGCCGAACTCATCCCTGGCGCAATGCCCGTGAACAAACGTGCCACCGCGCCTACCAGCGAGACATTGGCGTCAGCAGGCGCGGCCAGGGTTTCATTCACTCGCACTGGCCCCAGATACACGGTATATGCTGCTGGCCCAACGACCAGCAGCGCCAGCAGCGCCCCGCCTGCCAGGGTCAATATCCCTACCAACAGAGGCCGCCAACGGCGCTGGATGAGTGGAAGCAGCAGCAAGCCAGCGGGCCAGAGCTTGAGCAGGCCAGCCATCCCCAGGAGCCAGCCCGCCCAGCCATCATGCGATCTACGTGCTAGCAGCCAGGCGACTACCAGGAGCAGTGTCAGCAGTTGTTCAAAGTTGAGAAACGTTTCAGAGAAGAGCAAAGGAAGCCAGACAACGCTGCTGATGATCAAGAGAGCTGTGCCACGCAGCGAATACCACCCCAGTTCTTTGAGCAAGAGCGCGCCGCTGGCAAGGTAAGCGGCCAGCGAGCAGAGACCCCAGATCAGCGTCGCATGGCTCATCGAGAGCAGCGCAAAGGGGAGCAGCAGCAGCACAGATGAGGGCGGATGTGTATCATACTCATGCACGCCTGCTGGAAAGGAAGAGGAGCCAGCAGAGCAGTGCAGCGGAATATAGGGTTGCAGCCCCGCGATCACGCGCTGCGCCGAAGTGTAATCTGTGCAGAAATCGGTCGGCCCTTGACTGACTACGATCACCTGCCACAGCAGGAAAGCTAGGCCGAGGAGCAGCAAGACGCCCCAGCCGACTCTGCCCAACCGCCAGCGCAGGCGCGCGCGCGGCGTGGTCGGCGCGCTGCCTCTGGCGCTGCTGTCATGCGCAGACGGAACAGGGAGGGCCGCTTGTCCAGGCACATCAACTGAAACGTTCTCCATCACATGCCTCACACAGCCTCAAGAGGGTTGGACACGACGCGCGAGGGGAGCCGTGACGCTGCCCGATCTCTGTGTCAACAGGCGCAGTATAGCAAAGCGGTGCTGAAAGCTCAAGGGCAGATCAAGCTGCGCCCAACACTGGCGGGAGCCGCGCTGAACGTGCCCCCAACGACGCTTTGCTCTTTTGGCGCTACTAGCCCAAATGGCCCCCTGGGTATTGCTTCATCTGCTCAGATGGAGTATCCTGAGCCTGTGGCTCAGGAAGCCAACTACGTAATGTGCCGACAGGGGTGAGTGAATGGACCCAACAACGCATATCAGGGCTGTGACCCCAACGAAGATTTTAGAGCAGGCCAGCGCCTTTGCGCGCTCGATGGCCCTACGTGCAGCCATTGAATTGGAGATTTGTGACGCGCTCGATGAAGGGCTGAATACCGCTCAAAAGTTGGCCCAGAATACCAAAACCTCGGTACGGGGCATTGAGATTTTGCTGGACGCCCTGGTAGCGATGGAACTATTGAACAAACACGGCGAAACCTATCACCTCACGCCAGAGGCCGCGACCTATCTGGTGCAGAGCAAGCCCACCTACCTGGGCGAACTGGTGGAGCAGCGCGTGCGCGATGTGGTGGCGTTTGAGCATCTGGCCGAGAGCGTGGCGAGCGGCAAACCCTGGACGGATTGGGGTGTGCAGCATGGCGGCATCGAGAATTATTTCGCCGATATGGTGCCTGGCCTCTATGTTCTCCATGAGCCGGACGCCCGCAAACTGGCGCGCCAACTCTTCCGGGGTCAGATTGGCAACGCGGCGCGCATCCTGGACCTGGGTTCTGGCTCTGGCATCTGGGGCATCGCGCTCGCCCAGCAAAACGCGCTGGCGACGGTGGTTGCCCTGGATACCGCCGATGTCCTGGAGGTGACGCGCCAGTTTGTAGAGGGCCACAAGCTGGAGGCGCAGTTTGAATACGCGGAAGGCGACCTGCTGACTGCCGATTTTGGCGAAGCCGAGTATGATCTGGTGGTGCTAGGGCAGGTCTGCCACATGTTCAGTCCAGAGCAGAATCAGGTCTTGTTCCGCCGCGTGGCGCGCGCCCTCAAGCCGGGCGGGCGGGTACTGATCACCAATAACATCATCGATGATGCCCGCGTCAGCACGCCAGACACCCTGCTGGACGATCTGGTCCTGCTGCTGAGTACCGAAGGGGGCCGCAGCCATACGCTAGCCGAATACCGGGCCTGGCTCTCCACCGCTGGCTTTCAAGCAGTGGAACAGGCAGACATGCCTGATCGCCTGGCAATTGTGGCAACCAGGTAACGCCGCTTATCCTGGCAAATACCAGATGAGTTCATCAGCATACTGCTGATAGCCCAGTGCAAGCGCCACCTTCTCTGATGCTCTGTTGGTGGCGCTATGCACATAGAGTGGCACCCGCCCGGCAGCCAGGATGGCCTCGGTGGCTGCCGTCACCACTGTTTTTGCCAGCCCTCGCCCGCGCAGCGCTTCATTCTCGGTGCGCACGCCAATCTCCCAGATCTGGCGCGATTCATAGCGCACCCCGGCGCGCGAGAGCATCTGGCCCTGGGCATCACGCACCGCGTAGATGCCTCCCGTATACCGGCTGAGCAGCGCCAGATTCGCCAATTGGTGCTCGTTCAGCCGTTCAACGTAGGCGCTTTCCGGCCCATGAAAGGGACGAAACGTCTCTCGTGAGACAAAACGCGCGATGACGAGCAGCCCGTCCGGAGAGATCGAGGCGTTCGGGAAGGTGGCACGCACCAGCCGGGTCAGCCGCTCCAGCGTGGGCGCTTCAAAGAGCGCCTCAACCGCCAGACCGGCCAGAAACTGGCGGCGCGACTCCAGCAGGTGGGGATGCGCGATGGCTACGTATGGGCGCTCGACACGCGCTATGACTGGCGCGTGGATGATGAGCGCGCAGTTTCTGAAGAGCGAAGGGGTGGGATGCTGTTTTCCCAGGGGGATCAGGCTGATCCCTGGCAGTTGCAGGCGGTCAAGCGGGTAGCCAAGCGTTTCAGCGTAATAGGCGTCAAGCTGGCGCCTTGCCTCTGCCTCGGTCATCGTACCTCAGCTCTGAAGGATCA
>JBJKSJ010000105.1:0-4854 GCA_046704085.1 Ktedonobacterales bacterium
AACAGCACCCACCGACAAGGGCGGTGCGGGCGGCGCGCGCACCGGTGGCCGCCGCAACGCCGGGCGAAAATCCTCTACCTCCGCCTCCGCCAGCAGCAGCGTTGTCTCCTCCGTCTGCAAATGCCGCAACACATAGAGAAAGGTTTTATCAATCTCCTCACGCGCCTCGGCATCCGTCAGCAAGGGATACAGCCCCCGAATCTTACTTGCGGCGCGCACCCGATCAATCAAGCCAAGATCACACAGCGCGCGCTCCATCCGCCTGGCCGCAAACCCATCCGGGCAGCGCGCAATCACCGCGCCCAGATGCGCGCCCTGCTCCATAAAACGCAGCCGCACGCGCCGCTCAATCGCCACTCCCACCTTGACGCGCCCCGGCCCAAACGCCGCCAGATAGACCACATGTGGCTCCGAAAGATACGGCGCCTGCTCCAGCGCCTCAGGCGAGGGCGTCTCTAACCCAACCCAACGTGGCATCGCCTCGTGGCGCAGCCACTCCGGCACGCCCTCTAATTCTGCGCACGCCGAACATTGAAAGACGCGGGCATAATCCGGCCCGCGCTCCACACTCCCTAGCTCCTCGCCCTGCTGCGGACAGGGCAGCCGCTTAAACGTCATCCGATCACGATAGCCAATGCACAGCCGCCGACGCTCGTGCAGACGAAACAGCACATTCAGACCCGGCTCGATAGGAAACCGCCGCAAAGGCGGATCAACCAGACCCCCAGGCAGCGGCCAGGGGCGCAGCAGCAATTCCATCCGCGCGCCACCCTTTACCGGATCGCGCCCGCTCTCGGCTGCGCTCCCTGCCGTCGGCGCCCACTCATAAGCAATCAGGTGCAGCGAGGGCCGCACACCTGCGGGATCAAAGGCATCCGAAAGAGCGCCGCGTATGTCAGGCACATTCCGCTTCTGACCCGTTCGTTCTGGTGGATATGACCCTGCGGTTCGTCCCTCCGTTGTCATGCTGTTTCCTCATCTTCTCTGCCAAATAACGCTTACTCTCCCTCTGCCACGTTCCCACCCAATTACACACGAGTCGCCAGGCATACTCGCTGGTTCTCAATTAGCAGCGAACTGGCAGCACAAATCGTGCCTCGGTCCCCTGCGCTCCTTTAGCGGAAGGCTCCTGGCGCCCTGGCGCGTCTTTTCAGCTTCCCTGCCCGCAAAGACGCCTCTACCGCCAGTTGAAGCAACCGCTGTGCTATTGAAATCATAACACAACTGCGCCAAAGAAACAAACAGAAGTTCTATTTTTAGTATTGAACAACTCTCGCCAATTTCCTCCCCCAAAAGAAAAAGCGTTCCTGCCAGGCAGCACCTTATGCCCGGCAGGAACGCGCTTTCAGCGAAAGAGCCTTACGACTCGCCCACAATCACACCACCCCTTGGCACTGTCCCCGGCAGATACCAATCGGTACTCGTCACACCATCGGCATAATGCACCGTCGCGCGCACCAGCCCATGCGGCAGCACAAACGGAACCACCGGATGGCCCTGCTCGGCCAGCAGCATACTGTCATGCCAGATCGGCGCCGCCCCATCCACGCCGCTGACGTTGACCATCGGATCACCGTTGTCGTTGCCCGCCCAGACCCCAATCACATAATCGCTGGTATAACCCACCGTCCAGTTATCCTTGAAATCCGACGTGGTGCCCGTCTTCGCCGCCGCAGGGCGAACCACCCCGGTATTCCCCCGCTGGCACGCCGCGCTGTAGGGCGTGCCATTGTAGAGCATCAGCGGGCTGCACACCCCGAACTCATACTGGCGAGATTTGTCGTCCGAGAGGACATTCGTAATCAGCCCCGCCACCTGCGCGCTAATCACGCGCTGGCCTGGCGCATGGTACTGATAGATCAGATGGCCCTGGCTATCATAGATCGCCTGAATCATATGCGGCTGCATCTTGACGCCCCCATCAGCAAAGACCCCATAGGCCGAGGTCTCATCGAGCAGATGCACGCTCAGGCCACCCAGCACCATCGAGGGCGCGGGCGTCCCCAGGTAGCTCGTAATGCCCATCGCCTGCGCCGTTGCCAGCGCTGGTTTAATCCCCGCAAACATCTCCGTTTTCACCGCTGGCACATTGAACGAGTTTTGCAGCGCATAGCGCAGCGTCACCTCACCATGAAAGCGGAAGTCATAGTTCTGCGGTGAGTAGATCGGCTCGCCTGCCGAGACAAAGATATGCACTGGCGAATCGCTAATCGCCGTGCCTGGCGACCAGCCTTTCTCAAACGCCGTCGCGTACACAAATGGCTTAAACGAAGAGCCTGGCTGGCGATACCCCTGCGAGGCCACATCAAACTGGCTGTTTGGGTTCACGCTTCCAATCAGCACCTCAATCGCTCCGGTATGATAATCGATCATCACTACCGATGCATCCGTCGTGTGATGCAGCTTGCGCAGGGCGTTGATGTGCCCCTGCGCAATGGTCAGCATCTGCTCTTGCAGGCTGGTATTTAGTGTCGTCTCCACCCGCAGGCCAGAGCGGCTCAGGATGCCCTGTGGAATCTGGCCGCTATCCATCAACCCCTGCAACTCGCGCATCACATAGTTGGAGACATTAGGAATCGTATTGATTGCGTGCCCCAGATTAATAAAGTGGGGTTTGGCCGCCTCATCCTCAGCGCGCACCACATCGCCTGAAGTAATATAGCCCGCCACCACCATCTGCTCCAGGACCGCCTTCTGGCGATCCAGCGCCTGCTGCTTATTGACGACCGGATCATACTGCGACGGAGATCTGGGCAGCCCGGCCAGCATCGCCGCCTGTGCCAGATCAAGCTGGCTGGCCGCCGGACGGTTAGGCAAATCGGTCAGATTGAAATAGACATGAGCAGCGGCGTCAAGCCCATACGCTTGCTCTCCGTAATAAATCGTATTCAGGTAGAATGTCAGAATCTGCTGCTTGGAATATTCCTGCGTCGCCCCCAGCGACAGAATCATCTCGCGCAGCTTGCGGTCAAACGTTGGCGCTGGACCCACCAGCGCGTTCTTAATCAACTGCTGCGTGATCGTGCTGGCGCCAGACACCACCTGCCCATTACGCAGGTCATCCGTCGCCGCGCGCACCACCGCCAAAAAATCAACGCCCTGGTTGGTCCAGAAATCCTTGTCCTCGATGGACGTCGTCGCGTTAATCGCATCCAGCGAGATCTGATCAAGCGTCACCGTTGTTTGCAACCCTTGATCGCCCAGTTCATAGATCAGATTACCCTGAGCGTCATAGACCTTCAGGCTGTCCTTGGGCAGTTCTGAGGCCAGCGCCGCCAACTGCGTTTGCTCATAGGCGTAATACAGCAAGGCTACCCCGGCCAGCGACAGGATCACCACCAACGCCAGCGCGCTGGGGATCAGCACCCCCGCAAAGAGGCCAAGGCCCACGCGCCGCTGCTGGCGACGATAGCGCCGGGTGGACGTATGCAGGCGCTCCCGTTTCCAGTGGCGGCGCAGCACCTGCGCGCGCGAATAGGGTCTTCCTGGCAGCGGCGCACCCACTGCCGGAAGCCCAGGCGGAACGACTGGCCGCAAAGCGCGCTCAGGCGTCTCTGGCAGAATCAACGCCCGCTCCGGGGGCACAGACCCCAGATCGTCCTCCTCAAGAACCTCCAACGCTGCTGGCAGCGACACCTTCACCGGAAGCAACTGCAAGCTCAAAACCGGCTCCTCTGGAGGTAGCACTTTTGTTGCTTTGGAGCGTGGCGCTGGCGCTGCGGGCGCTACTGGGGCCGGAGATGCCGCCGCCGGAGCTGGGGCTTCCGACGACTCCTCCGCGCGCACGGATCGAGCGTCAAGCACACGGCGGTGGCGCAAATGCTGCCAGTGCTGAAAGCGCGTCGTGGCGCCCGCCGAGGCGTTGGTCTTCTCGCTCCAGAGCGCGTCGCTAACCGTCTGGCTGCGCTCTCCCCACAGATCATGCAGTTGGGGACGCAAGCTCTCCCAATGATGAAAGCGCGTTCTCGCCGTCCGCGCCGAAGAGCCTTCTGCCTCGGATGCCGACGACTGAGCCGTTGGTTCAGGAGAAGAAGATTGCGGTGACTGGTCATCCGCCTCATCCGGGCGGCCTGGCTGAACATGCAGAGCCATTTTCGGCCCATCCTTCCCACCGCAAGACCTCCTGTCGGCTGCGGCGTGAACTAAACAGAGAATAATTTTTCAGAAGCCAAAAGAGATATAAGTGATGCAGCCCGCCAAAGGGAAAGCACCGCCCCTATCAGGCGCCTGTTGGAGTAAGTGAATCCAGGTCTACTGAAGAGGATACACAAAACAGAAGCGCGAGAACGACGCCCAGCATTATAAGATACGAGCCATCTGCTGCATCACGATCTGCCGGTCTCTGAGCGTTGCGCGCGACGACGATAGGGGATCGTCAGCGGGCCAATACCACCGGAGTCATCAGCCAGCAGGCTCAATTCCGGCAGGTCTCCTCGCGGCGCAATCACCAATGCCTGCGCTGCCCAATCTTGATACGACCAGAGCGCGCAGGTGATCGATTTTCTTCAGCTTCCAGGCAACCAGTGATGAACACCAGCCCTTTACCTATACAACGTACTGATGCGTCCATTTGATACAAACCACCAGTAATCATAGGATTTTTGCCTATCGGCAAGAGCAACAGGCTTGATAGCGGAATAACGGCCACAGAGAAAGGCTTCCATGAAGGCGCAAGAGCGGCAAATCAGACACTCCATTCATCAAAAGTTGTAGCGTATTCCTTGCCAAAAAGCAACGTCGCCTTGCGCCCAATCGTACACATTTACGTGAACTCACGCGCATGTTCGGTCGCAAAGAGATCAAAGGTCTGTAAACTGCTTTAATCGCAAGCTGCGGAAGACCTCAGTCGCGCAG
>JBJKSJ010000106.1:0-26340 GCA_046704085.1 Ktedonobacterales bacterium
ATATCCTGGCCGACTGAATCCATAGGGCAGCAACATCCTTTCTCGCCCCAACTGGGGGATCTACATTGGCAGGCAGCGATCATGGGCGTGCAGAGCAACGTCATGTCACTGTCGCACGAAATCTCCAAGTACGGACAACCCTCCGTGTGGGTCTATTTCAGGGGCTTCCTGCTAGGCGCACTCGATATTAATCGCGCCAGCGTCAGCAGCCCGCAGCGGTTGCATCTGGAGCAGATAGAGTGGCTGATCATCCGTTGTATAACAGGTTCCGGCATGGCCGCTGTTATCAATCCAGGCAACGATATACGTCGTTCCTACCGTAACAGACGGCACAAGAAAAAAACCAGAAGCATCCGTCTGCGCGTGATACTGGTGCCCTAGCAGGGTAAAAACCTGCGTGTTGGGGTCAAAGGTCCATTGGCTGGCTAACAATACCTGGAAATTCACTGCTGGGGTTTTATCTGCATAAACCAGACGCCCCATCAACGCCTGAGGGGCAGTAAGCGACTGATTGGCCTCTTGACCTTCTGGTGTATCGCTATAGCTCTCCACCAAGCGCTGATAGAGCGCAATAGCCCCATCATACTGCTTGCTCGATGCAAGCTGCTGCGCAAACCCCAGGAGCGCCTGCGCCGTATGCGCATGAACCTGAATCTGACAAGCCGAATCGCAATAGGCAGCTTCCTGTAATGTTTGATAGCGCACCAGCGCATCTCTGTATGCCTGCTGCTGACGTGCCTGATCGCCCCAATCCAGATAGCCCTGAATCAGATCGATCCTGGCGCGCGCAGCCAGGGCATCAGCAGTAGTAGAGAGCATTACCACCGGCTCAAGCTGCGCCACAGCATCATTATAGTCGTGCTGGTCACTCAATTGCTCGGCCCACTCGATGCTGCTGCGCACCATGTCCTGGCTGTTAGTCAGACTATCACCAGCAGCCTGATAGGCGGCCAAAGCCAGCCCATATTGCCCCTGTGACTCAAACCAGCGTCCCTGCAAACGATGCAGCGGCGCCGCGCTGAGAATTCCCCCGGCGCCAAAGGACAAAAGCACCAGCGCCAGCAGGCCACTATGCCGAAATGCCAGTCGCGCTTGCGTCCTCCAGGCGATCAGGCAAAAGATCACGAGCGATCCACCCAGCAGGGCTGCAACGAGGCCAATGCGCAGGCTCGCCAGCCCCCAATCAGGCCCAATAATCCCCGCCGACGAGGTTGATCTGGCAGAGAGAACAAGCGCCAGAAAGAGCAAAGCCAGCGCCAGCACAAATATCCCTAGCATGCGTAGAGAAAACCACTGCATCAGCCAGTTGATGCCACCTCTTTGCTGCCCTCCCGGCGCACCCAACAGACCTGGCGCCCCAACCCCAGGGCCAGAGAGGTCACCAGTGGCGCCCTGGTCTACCGCGAGCAAGACGGTATCAGCCAGCAATGGAGGCGCCTGCGCACCCTCCGCCGCAGGCGCTAGCGCCAGAGCATCCCCCCTCTCTTCCTCTCCTGCTCCTGGCCCAACATCCAGTGGAGGGAGGGTCTCATAGCCCAGGGGCAAGCCTTCCTCCAGTTCAACTGGCTCAGCCGCAAGCGAAAGGAGAACATCCAAACGACTATTGGTCGGCTGTTCAGAAGTTGGCGCTTCTTCTAGAGGATTCTCCTGCTCCAACATCAGCAGCGCCCTTTCTTGCCTGTAACTGTACTCTACGTGCCCTACCGCTCCGCTAGAGAGACCTCTCTAAGAGAGATACTTCCCCAAGTGACACACCGCCATTATACTGCCCGACACGCAGAGAACGCAACGCAGGAAACAGGCTGGAGATCACCTCTCAAACAGACTCCTAACCGCTCGCTTTCATATCTTCAATCTTTCTGCCTATACGAAGAAACCGCTGCCTTTGACCTGGGCAGCGGCTTGCCGATGGCTTAATCGCCAGGAAAACACCTCATCAACCAGAGCGAACAATCAGCCTTCCTTGACCTCTCGCGTATTTTCCGGCTCAATCGGCTTGGCGTAGAGCGTATGGCCGTTAGCCGTCAAGCAGCGTCCGCTAGCCAGCTCAAATTGCCAGTTATGCAACCGACAGGTGAGAACGCCATCCTCGATGACCGCAAAGCGCGCCAGATCAGCCTTCATATGCGGGCAGCGCTTCTGGATACGATACCCAGCCGCTTCCCATGTTCCCTGCGTCGGGCCATTCTCAGCATAGAACCCTTCGGCATATTGCAAGCGTTCCTCGCTGAGACACTTAAAGAACGTATAGACGTAATCGTTATACTTCCCTCGGCGGCTAGCCTCGAAGCGACACGAGAGGAACAACTCATTGACCCAATCCTCATGGTGATGCCCAATACACTGCTCAACAAGGCTCCGTTCAATGCGAAAACGATACGCCCACTCTTCCCCCTGCCATTGCGTCACCCGGCGCGTGCGGAAATCGATCAGCACTCCCATATCCGTCAGATCAAGCAGAACAGCGTCGTTAATGCCTGCGCAAATCAGATCAGCCTCTGCCAGCAACGGCTCGAACCACTTCTGGAGTTCAGCCAGCACATCCACCTGGCCTCGCGACCAACTTGCGCGTTCCTGCCGGATCACCGGCCATTTTCTAGCCTGATAGGCGCGGAGATAAGCCCCCTTCTCGGCAAAGATCGCTTTTACCTCATCATCCGGGATAGGGTGCGTGACCGTAAAGCTGCCGGGCACAAGCTCGCCCACACTCCCCGGAAGCATCAACCGGCCATCAAAAACACCGCGCTCGGCAATATAGTCCAGAAACACCGTCTGGTCTGGAAACGGATTGGTGGGATCACGGTCAAAATCATTAAAGCTAAAGAGATCATCATCAAGAAAACAAGGTGGCCCCGCCGAGGGCACCACATAACGCGGCGCCAGCACCTCAATGTAGCGATAGGCGCGCGCCAGCCCATCTGCGCGCTTCTTGTGCCCCAGCGCCGCTTTCATTTTGGGCGGAAAGTCATAGACCATTGGATACCAGATGGCGCCGGAGAATTGGAGGAACAGCGCATCAAATGGGCCTTGCGCAGTCAGCGCATCTAGATCAATGGGTCGTGAATCGTTCTGGTTCAGCACGCGCACTTCCCCATCGTCAATCACCAGCGCCGAATCACCGATAGGCCCATCGGTTGGCGCCGAGAGCGCCGTGACCATCAACTTTAGCCCATCCACTGTCACAGGGACATTATGCTCGGTGTGCAAAAAAGACGTAAAACCAAGACCGCGAAG
This sequence comes from Ktedonobacterales bacterium, assembly GCA_046704085.1. Lineage (GTDB taxonomy): Bacteria > Chloroflexota > Ktedonobacteria > Ktedonobacterales > DATBGS01 > DATBHW01. The sequence continues at coordinate 3,235 of JBJKSJ010000106.1, forward strand.
CGCCTTCTCGAGATGGTCGAGGGGATAGTCAGGCAGAATGACGGTGGCATTCTTAGAGACATGCCTGGCAAGAAACACAGGATCATAGTGATCGTGATGAAGATGGGAGACATAGAGATACGTCGGATTCCCAATCCGCTGAGGATCAATGCCCTCGTTGCTGGGAAAAGGAAACCAGGAAGCAAAATAAGCCGGATTAAACCAGGGATCACACAGGATACTTTTGCCCTTTGTCTCTATAAAGAGGCCCGCCTGGCCCAAAAAGGTGATCTGCATCCGCCAGTACTCCTACGTAGTGCTGTGACACCGGGAATGATTGAAAGCACGGCCATTTTTCGCATGCAGTGTACCATCCCTTGCCGCAACGTTCAAGGCGTGATAGGACCAGTGCGTTTGGGTATCAGGACGAGTCTCCCCAAAAACAACCTGCGATGAGCCTGCCTCACTGTGTATAAAACTTGCAGAAGGGCCGCTGCACACGCGGGTATCTTTGGCGCCAGAGGAACTTCATCTACCGCTGGACAAGATGGTGAGGCATGATACAATAAAGCCAGATACCTGCTCTTGTTACTCACTTTGCAAGAGAGGCGTTCTACACTTCAGAAACATGCTATGAAACACCTGGCCCAGTGTCTCTTATCTTATGAACTGCGCCATCTCGCGCGCAGGCAAAAAAAGCGAGCGCCAATAGGGGTAGAGGTGCTATGACAAGCTTCCTTTCCAAAAGCATACTTCTTGTTGCATCTGCCTCTTCGCCTGATGACACAGGTATCATCATACTGCTTGCGTTTGTCGCTGCCGGAATCCTCAGTCTGGTACTCTGCCTTGTAGCACGCCGCCTTTTTCCGCACTTCCGCAGCGGTGAGCATAAGCCCGGTGTCTTCCGCCCGGATCAGTCAACAGGCAGTTTTCGCTTTGATATGACCTCCTCCACACGGCGCGTAGAGCAGCCGGCAGGCGGGCGCGAGGTGCCAGCGATGGAACTCCCGCTGGTCGGGGGCCCAGCGATGACTATTGCCGCCATTGCCGCCAGCGTCATCACAGGATGGCTGCTGAACATCCCACACGATCAGTGGATATTATTGACCATTTTACTGGTGGGTCTCGCCGGTTTCACCATCGTTGGTTTCATCGATGATCTCCAGAAATTTCGGCGTGGAACAGGAATTTCTGAAGCGCAGAAATTTGTCGGCGTGATGATCGTCTCTTTGCTGGTTGGCACAGCCCTCAATCGCCTGGTTCCATCGGCCAGATACGCCTACTCGCCCTACAGCGAAGTCCCATTACTTGGCCCGCTCATTTTGCATGTTCATTTCGCCTGGCCGATCTTTTTCCTCCTGTTGACCAGCACCGTCAGCAGCGCCACCTCGCTTTCAGTCGATTTCTCTGATGGCCTGGATGGCCTGGCAGGCGGGCTAATGGTTAGCGCGGCCCTCGCCTTCGCAGTCATCATCCTGGACCAGCACGATCCTGGCAACAATCCACTCGTGCTGGTAGGTCTGGCCGCCGCAGGCGCGGCGCTCGGCTTTCTTCCGCATAACTGGCCTTCAGCCTGGGCAGCGCGTGGACCCAGCCGTAAAGTTCACCGCGCCGCGCGTATCTATATGGGAGATAGCGGCGCTCTTGGTCTGGGCGGCCTGCTCGGACTCATCGCCATCGTCTCGCGTCAGGAGCTACCGCTCATCTTCATCGGCGGCGCATTTGTCCTCGAGGGTCTCTCGGCGCTCTTACAGGCGCGCATTATGACGCGCTTCTTCCGCCATTTCCTGCGAGTGGTTCGCTACACCGATGCAAATGCAAGCGTCCCACATACCGAGTTCCCGTTGCCATTTATGGCAACTCCCATGCACCACCACTTTGATCTGCTCGGCTGGGACCGCCGCCGCCTGGTCTATGGCGCCTGGACGCTTGGCGCAGGGTTCGCTACATTGGCTGTAGCCGCCGCGCTGGCCCCCTTCACCTGGGAGCGTTACCTCGCCCGTTTTGTCGCGTTGCTCATTGCCATCGTCATCTGGCGCAGTGGACGCTGGACACGCAGCTATTTCGTCGGCCTGCATCCGCTCAAGAAATCTGGCCTACGACAACTCGCCCTCTTTTATGGCTACCCTTTCCTGCTCTTTGGGAAACCCATGTACCATCTGGTTGAAACCGTCCCAGAAGTTGGCGAAGAAGCGATCCTCAACCCCGTCGAGGATGCCCTCCTCTGGCAGCGCGTCACCATCTTTGACGCCCGCGCAACCCTCGGCTATTTCTGCTATCGTGCTAACTACTACAACGCCGCCCTCAACCAATGGAAGCGCATCCCCCGGCCCAATCTCCACATGCGTCCCCAGATTGGCGAGTTAATGCGGGGCGCAGAGCAGTTGATGATGCTGGAGCGCGAAGCGACCCAGCCGATGCGGCTTGAGGAACTGACTGTGCGGAGGGGGTCACAGGCAGAGATCGGCCACCTCAACTCCCCAAATGGCGAACCAACCCCAAGCGATTCAGCAGCCGAACCTCCATCACCGCCCTCTACCCATTGAGAACTCCTGCTCGCCGCTCTCCCATACCGTTTTGGCAGGTCCATGCTATAATCTTATAGAGTGAGCGGGAGGGTGTCCGGCCCGACGGCGGGCGGCCCTACTTATCTGTCTCACGTCCATTTGGGAGGCTGCATGAACGATACGGCCACGTTGAGCCGCTTATTCGCTGGCATCCAGCACGACCTTGAGATTGTAGAGCAAACATTCCAGGAGCGCGCCAGTTCTGGACTTGATCTTCTTAACTCAGCTAGCGCCCATGCGCTCAGTTCACCAGGTAAGCGCCTGCGCACAGCCCTGACTCTGCTCTCCGGCAAGCTCGGCGATTATCTCTTCGAGAAGCTCTTGCTAGTAAGCGTCGCCTTTGAGATGGTCCATCTGGCAACACTGATCCACGACGACATCATCGACCATGCCGATACCCGACGCGGCATTCCAACAGTGAATGCCCGCTGGGGTGAGGGCGTGGCTATCTTGCTCGGCGATTATTTCTTCGCCCGCACGGCTGGCATTATCGCTGATCTTGATGATACGCGCGTTATTCGTCTTTTCTCTGAGACCGTTGCAACCGTTTGTGAAGGAACTATTCTAGAAACGCTCTCTGCGGGCCAGTTTGATCTTTCGGTTGATGCCTACCTTGAACGCATCTCTCGCAAAACCGCGTGCCTGATGGCGGCATGCTGCAAGGGCGGCGCTATCGTCAGTAACAGCACATCAGAACAAGCTGATGCTCTCTATCATTTTGGCCTCAATCTGGGCATCGCATTCCAAATTGTAGATGATGTCCTCGACTATACGAGTTCGGCAGAAAGTATTGGCAAACCTGCGGGCAACGATCTCCGCCAGGGGCTGATCACCCTGCCGCTGATATACGCCCTGCAAACCCAGAATAACGGCCATAGCGACGAAATTCGCCAACTCCTCACCACCAAAGATTCGAGTGACGCGCATCTACAAACGATCATTCACTGGGTAGCCCAGGGGCCAGGTATTGATGCAGCTCTCGATGAGGCCGAACGGTTCGCCCTGCGCGCACGCAATTCCCTTAGCATCTTCCCTGAAACCAAAGACCGCGTCGTGCTGGATGAACTCACCTACTTTGTACTGGAGCGCCACCACTAGCCAGCACAGGCGAGACGCAGCTATCGCTTTCTTCCACTTCCTCAGGTATAGGGGATCCAGGACTCCGCCAGTGGAATCTGCTGGTCATCCCCAGCCTCACGCCTTGAAGTCAGCGCCGCTGTTCCTGAGCGTTCATCAGTCCTCCCACCTGGCCTCAGACCGATGAGCGCTTCCACCTGTCTCTTTTTGTAGAGCCGCTGCCGCTTGATCCCTTGTCGATAGCTCGCCAGCACGCCACGACTCACATAGGCATAGAGCGTCGCTGCCTTCACTCCCAGCAGGCTGCGCGCTTCTTCAGCCGTCAGATACTCTTCCCCATCCATCACCACCATAACTCATTCCCCCTTTCCAGCACAGGGGCCAGATCGTCTAGTATTCCCTTCTGCCAAACAGTATATGAAGTGGACAGGAGCTTCGTCAACCTCCATCTTTACAAATCAATATAAATCAACTATAATGCATACAAATACACGTTCTTTTGGCCGCCTGAGACCCACTGCTTCAGGCAGCGTCTCACCTTCAAAGGAGAAGCAAGACCATGAGTGGTAAAGGATTAGAGGGCGTCGTTGCCGCTACCACAACATTGAGCCTGGTCGATGGCGCCGCTGGACGGCTGATCTATCGGGGCTACGAGATTGCCGATCTCGTAGCCTACGCCACATTCGAGGAAACCGCCTACCTCCTCTGGTATGGCAGGCTGCCCAACGCCGGCGAATTAGCTCAATTGCGCGCCCAGATGGCCGCGCAGCGCGACCTCCCACAGCGCGTTACCCAGATCATCCAGGCCCATCCGAACAATGCCGAGCCAATGGATGTCCTGCGCACAGCAGTTTCCGCTCTGGGCAGCATCAGCGACTTTGCCGAGGCGCCATCCATTGAGCAAGCCATCAGTATCACGGCCAAAATCCCCACTATTCTGGCGACCTTCCATCGGCATCGCACAAACCAATCCCTGATTCCCTCGCGCGCCGATTTGAGACACATCGCCAACTACCTCTATCTACTCAGCGACAAAGAGCCAGCATCAAGCCATGTTCGCGCGCTCGACGCCTATCTGGTACTCACCGCCGATCACGGCATGAATGCCTCCACCTTCACGGCGCGCGTCATTGCTTCCACCCTCTCCGATCTCGTCTCCAGTGTCACCGGAGCTATCGGCGCGCTGAAAGGCCCCTTGCACGGCGGCGCCCCGGCGAAAGTGGCCGAGATGCTGGAGGCGATTGGCACACAAGAGCAAGCCGAACCCTGGCTACGCCGTGAACTGGAGCAAGACCACCGCATTATGGGCTTTGGGCACCGGGTCTACAAGGCCGAAGACCCACGCGCGGTGGCGCTGCGCAAGCTGGCCGGAGAACTGGCGGGCGAGCAAGATGCTGAATGGCTCGCGCTGGCGCATCACGTCGAAGATGTTGCCCTGCGTCTGCTAGAAGAATATAAGCCTGGTCGCAAACTCTACACCAACGTCGAGTTTTACGCAGCGGCAGTGCTGCGCGGCGTCGGCTTGCCAGAGGATCTCTATACACCAACCTTTGCCGCCAGCCGCACCGTCGGCTGGACAGCCCACGTTCTGGAACAGATCAGCGATAACCGGCTCATCCGCCCCGCGGCAGAGTACGTCGGCCCGCTCAATCTCTCCTATCCCATCCTGGCCGGGCGCGCATAGCTCGCGCGCCCTGTCTCAATAAAGCATGGGTGAGCCTGAGAAGTGTGCCAGGCACGACCCAGAAGCATGAAAGGGGAAAAGCCATGTCCCTCCCCGACCCACAGGCGCCACCGGATGTCCTGGCCCGACGCTTCCTCCACTTTGCCGAACGAGAGGCAGCAGGCTCTTCCCCACTCTATACCCAGCTTTGCCGACATATTGCTGAAGATCCTGAAGTGCTGGCCCTGGCCGCCAATGTACCTCCAGGCCAGCCTACCCCTAATCTCTTGCTTGCTGCTGTACACTACCTCCTTCTGAGTGGCCTGAAGCACCCGCTTGCCGATTTCTATCCCAGCCTCACCACCACACCTGACCTCACTCACGACCCTTATCCAGCCTTTCACCAGTTTTGTCTGGCACATGCTGAAGAAATCCGCAAGCTCCTTCTGACTCGGCGGGTACAAACCAACGAAGTCGCCCGCTGCGCCTGTCTTCTGCCCGCTTTTGGCTTGGCAGTCCGGCAGGCCCAGCAAACACCACTCGCGCTGATCGAGATCGGGGCCAGCGCAGGATTGAATCTCCTCTGGGAGAGGTACGGCTACGATTATGGCAATGGACAACGTTATGGCCTCGTCAACTCACCCTTGCAGATTCACTGCGCCTTGAGGGGAGAAACCATGCCGCCTTTGCCCTCCATCCTGCCAACAGTGGCCTGGAGAGTTGGTATAGACCTCCATCCCATTGATATAAACGACCCGGACGCTGTTCTCTGGCTGCGCGCGCTCATCTGGCCGGAGCATCGTGAGCGCGTCAGCCGTCTTCAACAGGCGCTAGAGGTCGCCAGGCAATCTCCACCCAGACTGGTTGCCGGAGACGCGCTCAAGCTCCTCCCCGAACTGGCGGCCAGCGTTCCAGGCAATACCACCCTCTGCATCTTCCATTCATTCACCCTCAACCAGTTCGCTGCTGAGGCCCGCGAACGCCTCGCGTCTTTGCTCAGAGAGCTAAGCGCCCAGCGTACCATCTTTCGCATCTCATTTGAAGAACTCTCCAGGATGAGGTATCCTCAGCTTCGTCTCATTACCTATACACAAGGAACGGGCGCCGAACAATTACTTGCTTCCGGCTCATCGCATGGGAGATGGTTAGAATGGAGCGCGCAGCAGACGTAATCGCTTCGCTGTTTGCATATCTTGCATGCCTGCCGCTTATCTTGGCGGTTCGTAGCAGCGCAGGCAGCGCGCCTCATAGCCCTCCGCGCGATCACCCACCAGAACCAGCGGGCTATCTTTGGTCGCCGGGAGGCCATCCACCAGACGCTGCGAGCGCACCGCCGCCTCAGAGCCGCAGACTGCGCACACCGCTGTCAATTTATCCACTCGATCAGCCATTGCCAGCAAATGGGGAATCGCCAGGCCAAACGGGCGACCCGCAAAATCCAGGTCGAGCGCGGCCACAATCACCCGCACCCCATTGCCGATCAATTCTTCGACCAGCGGCGCCAATCCCGCATCGAAAAACTGCGCCTCATCAAAGGCGATCACTTCGGGGAGATGCGGCAGCGAGAGCAAGCGATTGCGGCAATCAGCAATCCCCTTCACCTGTTCAGCCACAACCGTCAACCCATTGCGCGAAGAAATTGCTCCATTATTAGCACGAATATCCTGGGCCGGATAGAAGACCTGCACCTGCTGCTCAGCAATCATCGCCCGGCGTACCCGGCGAATCAACTCCTCAGACTTCCCGCTGAACATCGGCCCAACAATCAGTTCTAGATAATAGACATGGGGGCGGCGAATCACCCCATTGTTCCGCGCCCGCAAGCCAATCTCCATAGCACTATCCCTCAATGATACATATTTCGCGCGCCTTCAAGCGCGCATAGCCTCCAACCACCGCGCCCACCCTGCTCATGTCAGATGAGAGCCAGCTTGCAATTGAGATTCTCGCTGCTAAAAAATGCGGGCGCCGAGCGGAACATCTCGCTCCGGGTGCAGCAAGACCACCGCGCCTTCGGCATCGGCTGCGCCAAGCACCAGCACCTCTGATTGAAACCCCGCGACCCTGCGCGGCGGAAAATTGACTACCCCCACGACGAGTCGATCAACCAGGTCCTCGCGGCGATAAAGGGTGGTCAATTGCGCGCTCGATTGCTTTACGCCAACCTCTGGCCCAAAATCAATACGCAGCTTATAGGCTGGCTTGCGCGCCTCTGGAAATGGCTCTACGTCGATAATGCGCCCGACGCGCATTTCTACCCGTTGAAAATCCTCAAATGTCACCACTGGCAACGTCATCAACTGGCCTCCTCACGGACCTCTAGCACTGCCTGCTGGTTGTCTTATCTACCCGCTAGCATACCTATTGCCTTGAGGCATCTGCTTACCCGACAACTGCCAGACGCATTGAGAGAATACGTGAAATGCTATCTGCTCCCATCGAAACCCCATAGAGCGCCCCAGCAGCCGTCATCGTCACCCGATTATGCGTAATGACGATAAACTGCGTGCGCTCCGAGAGAGACTGAAGAATATCACAAAAGCGCGCCACGTTGGTTTCATCCAGCGCCGCATCCACCTCGTCCATTAAGCAAAATGGCGGCGGATTGGTTTCGAGCAAGGCAAATAAGAGCGCCGCCGAAACCAGCGCCCGCTCTCCACCGGAAAGGAGCGAGAGATCCTGCACTTTCTTTCCCGGCGGCTGCACCAGCACCTCAATGCCTCCGGCTGGCCCATTGCGCTCCACATCTTTGGGAGCGATCAACTCAAGATGCGCCGACCCTCCTCGAAAAAGCGTGGTGAAATGACGGCGAAAACGCTCGTTCACAGCAGAAAAAGTTTCTTCAAACTGGCGCTTCATCGTCGCATCCAGCTCAGCAATGAGATGACGGAGGTTGGCCGCCGCCGTCTCCATATCCTGCACCTGCGAGGTCAGAAACTCGTAGCGTTCGCGGGTCTCCTCATATTCCTGGGGCGCATTGGGGTCATGGTTGCCAAGTTCTTTTAACCGAGCGCGTAAGCTCTCGATCTGGCGGCGGACCGCGCCGGTTTCCACATCTGCGCCCTGGGTTCCATCCTCCGCCGCTCCATTCATCACCAGGAGCGCCGGATCGCCGATGCCCAATTCCTCTTGCATCTGCTGCAACAGCCCTTCAAGGGCATCGCGGCTGCGCTGCGCGTCAAGCAAGCAGCGGCGGTACTCCACCTCCAACCTCGCCTGCTCCTGGCGTAGATCGCCCTGGCCTCGTTCCAGTTCCAACAATTGCCGGTTGTATTCCGACGCCTGCTCCTCGGTTTCATGCAGCCGAGCGCCACTATCGCGGACCTGCGCGCGCCCATCCTCTAGCTCTCTCCGCTGACGCTCCAACTGTGCAGTCAGTGCTGTAGCCTGTCGCCCCATCTCAGCCAGCCGCTCGGCCCGGCGCGCAATCTGCGCCGCAACATCGCGCGTCTGGGCACGCTGCTGCTCCAGATTCAGCGCCAGCGTTTTCTCCTCTTGCTGCTGCACAGCCAGCGCAGTGCGGCGACGGATGAACTCCTCCTGGCGCTCACGAAACTGGCGCGCCTGCCCCTCAACCTCTTCCTGCACGTCCTCTGCCCGCTCGTTGGCATCGCGCAGCGCCGATTCCAACTCCGCAACGCGCCCCTGCGCAGCAGCCAGTTCCTGTTCCAGGCCCGTCACCTCTGCCGCCAGTTGCTCCTCCACTGAGCGACCCACCTGTAGCTCGCTCAGCGCGCGCTCCGCAGCCTGGCGCAGTCCCTGCGCCTCGCGGTTGAACGCCGCCAGCCTCAGTGCAACCTGCTGTGCCTCCTGCTCCAGCGTCGCTAACTCCTGCTTGCGCGCCTCCTGCGCCTGGCGTGATTGATCCAGCAGCTTTTCCTGCTGCGCAATTACCTGCTCGTGCCGCTCCACCTGTACAGGCAATTCGCGCAGTTCGCGCTCGCGCGCCAACAAACCTTGATGCTCGCCTGCCATCTGGCCTCCGCTGAGCCACCCCTGCACATGCAGCACCTCACCAGACGCCGTCACAATGCGCTGTGGCAACAAACTCTCGGCGCTATCCACTGCGCGGCCCGGCAGATCATGGACTAGAGCGGTCCTGGATTTCCCATCGGTGATTCCTTCCAAATAGCTTCCCGCCGACGCCAGATCGCGCACCACAATCGCATCACCGAGCAATCGTTGAAACAGCGACTGATACTCTGGCGAACATGAAACCAGCGATGCTGCCCGCTGCCCCCAATAGTCACGCGCTTTCCCAGCAGCGCCCTGGTTTCGTTCACCAGTGCTGGCAAAAGGAGCCGCGTCGTTTTCCCCATTACTCGCCCAGACCAGCAGCACTGGCCCACCGCGAATCGAGCGCAGATACTCAAAGCACGCCAGCGCATCATCCGCTGAACGCACAACCAGAGCCTGGGTGAGCGGTCCCAGCGCCGCCTCCAGCGCCGCCTCCATCCCCTCTGGAACAGCAGCCAGTTGAGCAACTGTCCCAAGAATGTGCGGTATTTTTTCCGCAGACGCCTGAAGCAAGGCCCGCGCCCCATCGCCGTAGCCGCTCAGGCTGCTGCGCCACTCGCGCAGCAACGCCAGCCGATCAGCAACCCCGCGCCGTTCACGTCGGGCATCCCCCAGCGCCTCGCGCAAACGATCTTGCTCGTTCTGTGCCTCGCTCAGCGTACTCGAGAGCTTCTGGTGCCTGCTCCCAATTTGCTCTTCCTCGCTTTGGGCAGCGTTCAGCAGTTGCTGCGCTGCCTCCAACTTACTCTGAGCCGCGTTTAAGCGCTCCTGGCTTTGCGCCAGCCCCTCGCGCCGCGTCGCCAGCGTTCGATTGCGCTCACCCAGTTGCTTCTGAAGGCGGCCCAATTCGCTCTGCGAGGCGCCCAGCCGCGTCTGAATCTGAATCACCTCGCGCTGCGCCACCCGCAGGCGCGCCTCCTCGCCCTCCTGTTGCTGGCGCAGCGCGGCAACCGCGCGCTCCATCCCTTGCAACGCATCCGCGCCATCCGCCACCTGTCCCGCCAGTTCCTCCTTCTGCCCTTGCAACGCCGCGATACGTTGCTCCGCCGCCACCACCTGCTGGCGCTGCTGCTCTTGCTCCAGCGCCAATTCGCTGCTCTGGCTCGCCAAACTGCCTGATCGCTCTTCGGCAACAGCCACCTCGCGCTCAAGCGTCTGCACCCGATTCAGTAGTTCGCCGCGCATCTTGCGCAAGCCGTTCATCTGAACCGTCACCCGCTCACGCTCCAGCCGCAGCTCACTCAGACGTTCTTCGCGAGCAGTAAGTTCTGTCTGGATGCGCGTCAACTCGGCGCTCCGCTCGGCCTCCACCTCTTCTGCGCGCTGGCGTTGCGCCTGCAAACGTCGCCATTGCCAGACGTACCAGGCCGAAAGTTTACTCTGGTATTCGACCTGCGCCGCAGCGTATTCATGCGCGCGCCGCGCCTGCTCAGCCAGCGGCGCCAGGCGCGGCTCAATCTCCGCCAGAATATCGCGCAGCCGCCCCAGATTCTGCTCGGTTTGCAGCAGCTTACTCTCGGCATCGTCGCGCTGCGCCTGAAAATGTCGGATGCCCGCTGCATCCTCAAACAGACTGCGCCGCTCCTCTGCACGCAGGCTCAGGGCCGCATCCACCAGCCCCTGCCCAACAACGGTATAGGAATCGTGCCCAATCCGCGCCTGCGACAGTAACAACAGCAGATCGCGTAAGCGCACTTTCGTATTATTGATCAGATATTCATTCTCGCCAGAGCGATAACTCCGCCGAGTCACCTTCACCTCCGTATATTCGGAGGGAAGCCAGCCCGCGCTATTATCCAGCAGCAGCGACACCTCCGCCAGCCCCAGCGCCGGCTTGCCCTGGGCGCCCGCAAAGATAATGTCCTCGCTCTTCTTGCCACGCAACTGGCGCATGCTTTGCTCGCCCAGCACCCAGCGCACCGCATCAGCCACATTGCTTTTACCACTGCCATTGGGTCCAACAATAGCGGTGATCCCAGGCGCAAACTCCAGATCGGTACGCGCCGCAAAGCTCTTAAACCCGTGCAATTCCAGACGTTTGAGATACACTCTGGGCAATTCCTCCTGGATAGCAACCCGAATGGCCCGTCTACAACTCAGCAAATTGCTTGCCGACTCTGGCAGGCCGTGCTATCATATCACAGAAGAGAGCGCGCCTGAAGATGAGTTTTGGAAAAAGAGGGCCGTCAGGGATGGTAGTCCCAGCAGAGCAGGAAGAGCCGATGAGCCAGCCAGGTGCATCCAGCACCCCACCCCAAGTAGTCTTCTATACCAAAGCGGGCTGCCACCTTTGCGACGATGCCCGTGACCTTCTTGAAGACCTGGCAGCAGCTATTTCCTTTGAGTTGACCGAAATCGACATCCGAACTGATATGAGCCTCTTTGAAGTCTATCGCTATCGCATTCCGGTCATTATCATCGACGGCCAGAATACCGTTGAGGGCCGCATCAGCCGGGAGAAACTCCGCAAGGCATTTGCGTCAAAAGGATCGGAATGATGGCCCCAGAACCTAACGAACCACTGTCTTCACCCACCCCATCAGCAGAGTGGAACCAACCTGTTGAGGGCATTTCACCACGCCGCCAGGCATTCAGCCACAGCGTGGTACACATCGCCGAGGTCAGCGGCGGTTTTTTGGGGCGGCACTGGCTTGCCATCATCAACAGCCTGCTGGCTGTGTTCATTGGCGGCGCGTTTCTCGGCCCAATCCTCGCCTACTTTGGCGAAAATGGAGCGGCCACCTGGCTCCTCCACAGCTATCACGGCATCTGTGACCAGATTCCCTCGCACTCCTACTATCTCTTCGGGCATCAGGTCTGCCTCTGCGAGCGCTGCCTGGCGATCTACACCACTCTGTTTCTCACCAGCCTCTCGCTGGCAATCATCCCCCGCCTGCGTCGGAACCTGCGCCCGCTGGACTGGCGGCTTTGGCTCCTCCTCATCCTCCCAATGGCGCTCGACGGGGGAACACAGCTTCTCGGCTGGCGACAGAGCGATCTGATCTTACGCACGATCACCGGCCTCCTCTTTGGCCTGGGCGCAGCCTGGTTTATCCTGCCCCGCATCGAAGAGATCGCGAGCGACATCGCTCCGCAACCAGCAGCACAGCAGGCACCATCGCAGAGCTAGCACGTCGCATCTCACCCCACAGCACGCGCAGATGGAATCAAGAACCCGGCGTGACGTTGTACGTTGTCAGCGTTTCAATGAGGAGATCCCAAAAACGCGCGACATCTAATTGCAAGCCAACCTCCGCATTGGCAGGCTGCCCCGTCCGGCCATATCGATCACAAACCGTGCGGCCCGTCGTCCACTCGCCACGCAGCTCCACAGCGACGTGCATAGGCATGCAGCGTATCAGCGTGGGATCAATCACCCGCGCTACAGCACAGGGGTCATGCACAGGAGGCGCCGGAAAACCATACACCTGAAGATACGTCTCGCCAAAAAATCCCAGCAGATCATCCACCAGACGCGCCACCGGACTGCCAAGCGCGCGGATTCGCGCGCGAACTTCTGGCGTCGCCTGCGCCTGATGCGTCACATCCAACCCGATCATCGTAATAGGCCGACCACAGGTGAACACGATATGCGCCGCTTCCGGGTCCACCGAGATATTGAATTCGGCGGCAGGCGTCGTGTTCCCCAACCCCATCGCGCCACCCATCAGCACAATTTGCTGGATTTTCGGCACAATCCTCGGCTCCCGCCTCAAAGCCGCTGCCACATTCGTCAGTGGGCCAGTCGCCACAATCGTCAGATCGCCATCTGAGGCCAGCAGACGCTCTATCAGCAGATCAACCCCATGAATAGGCGCGAGAGTAAGGTCCGGCTCAGGCAATGCAGGGCCATCCAGACCTGATTGCCCGTGAATATTGGCCGCCACACGCAGCTCGCGTACCAATGGTCGGTCCATTCCCGCCGCAATAGGAACCGTGCGAATCCCCGCCACGCTGCATACCCTCAGCGCATTGCGTGTCGTCTTCTCCAGCGTCTGGTTTCCGGCAACCGTCGTAATCGCCTCAAGCTGAATCTCCGGCGCGCGAGCAGCCAGCAAAATGGCGATAGCATCATCATGGCCTGGGTCGCAATCCAGAAGAATATGCTGCATCTCTCCCCCTCACTGCAATACTGGCGCAGCCCCACTATGCTGCTGCACCACATTGGCTGCTGCGCCCAACAGACCCACATTTTCTCCTAATTCGGCGCGCACGATACGCACTGCCTGGCGTGGCACTTCCATTGCCCGCTCGCGCACAATGCGCTCTACCGGCTCAAAAAGGAATGGACCCGCCTTAGAAACGCCACCACCAATAACGATCAGCGCCGGGTTAAAGAGATGGATCAGATTGACAACACCTACACCCACATTCTCAGCGGCGCGCCGCATAATTCCGGCAGCAACCGGATCGCCCCGGCGCGCCGCCTCGACCACCACCACCGCATCCACCTGCGCCTCTTCAGGCAAAGGCGCCGTTTCTTCTTTTGGCGAAAGTCTACTAGAGCCACCTTGATCAACCAGCGGATTTTTCTGGTCAGCCAGTTCGCGTGCCACCTCCAGCATCTTGTCTCCCAACCCCTCCTCAATGGCTTCAGCAGCGCGTCGCGCAATCGCTGTCCCCGATGCCAATATTTCCAGGCAACCGATATTGCCACAATTGCAACGCGGACCATGAATATCGATGGTCATATGACCGATCTCGCCAGCAGTCCCGCTGACGCCCTCTAGCACGCGCCCACCGATGATGACTCCACCCCCAATGCCCGTACTCACAGTGATATAAACCATATCAGGCACGCCCCGTCCGGCGCCGTACACATGCTCTCCCAAACCGGCAAGGTTCGCATCATTACCAAGATACACGGGCAAGCTAAATTCATCATAGAGAATCTGGCGCAGGGGCACATTCCGCCAGCCTTTCAGGTTAGGCGGCGCGAAGAGAATGCCGGTGCGACTATCAAGCGGCCCTGGCGCGCCGATTCCGATGCCCTCTACCTGTTCCAGGGGCACACCAGCCTGCTGAGCAGCCTGGCGTATCGCTTCTTTAATACGGCGCAGCACCGCTTCTAAGCCGTCCTCATCTTGGGTGAGATACCCAACCCGCGAGAGTAACTTGCCATCTTGCACCAACCCCGCGCGCACCTGTGTCCCTCCCAGGTCTACACCGATCACCAACGACCCACCAAATACTCCAGCGCCTCTGGTTTGCTCGCTCACGGCTTCCTCACTTTCTTTGAGGGATGGATCATCAGGCAGCTACTGCACTCTTGCGCAGGATGCATGCCTTTCTCAACAGAGCATAGCATCCTGGAAGGCTGAACGCAATCGAAAGAGACGGGGCAGCGCAGGAAGAAGGGGCAGCGCAAGCACTAAGCCAGAGACACTCCTGAATGGGAAAGAAAGCCAGGGATGGAGAGTGTATCGAGAGCGTAGCCCTCGTTCTCCCTCATCCCTGGCTTTGGGAAAACAGTTCCCTACCGGAGAAAGGATCCTCTACTTAGCTACCGCATCATTCAACTCTTTGCCCGGCGAAAAGCGCACACGCCGCTTCGATGGCACCTGAATCTTAGCGCGCGTCTGCGGGTTCACACCCGTGCGGGCCGCCGTCGTCTTGACAGCGAAGGAACCAAAGCCCACCAGGCGAACCTCCTCACCAGTCTTGAGGGAATCGCGGATTGCATCCAGCGTCGCGTTGACCAGATCAGAAGTCTCCTTGTTGCTCTTTCCAGAACTCTGAGCCACCCGTCGGATCAACTCGGTCTTGCCAATTGCTGCCATAAGGTATTTGCCTCCTGTACCAACGTGTTTGTGATTCTTACACCTTACTAACGAAAGGCTGGAGCCGCCTTCCAAGCCCTGGGGCCGCTCCAATTCAGGCACCGTAAGCGAGTATAGCATACATCAGGGCTGAATACAAGCATGCGGGTCCGCATCAGATACCAGAAGGCGCCAGAGCAAACAACATTTTTCTAGCTGCCAGTGAAGCTCCAAGGCACTCCACGAAAGGCTTCCCGTAAAAGCTCATCAGGAGAGCCCAGGCTTTATCAGGTCTTAAAACATTTGTCAATAGTTGACAAAAAAAACACGCGAGATAGGACAAATGTCCTATCTCGCAGCCCCTTGCCCTTCGAGATGTTTAGATCACAGGTGCTGCCCAGGAAAGGGAGCTTGAACGTTTGATTGCGCCATCCGATAGAGGCTATGTCCCTGTCCATCCTCCCGCAGCATAAGCTGGCCTGCAAAGCGCAGATACTCCAGATGCGCCAGCGTCTCGGCCAGCGCAAAGCGACGATTCTGCACTGAATGCAGCCGACCCACAAAAAGACGCCCAGCTACGGTATAAGCATCTACCCCAGCGCCTCCTTGCAGCTCCTTCACAATCTGGCGCGTCTCTTCAAGGCGCTCGCGGTGATGTGCGATCAGTTCATCCACCCTCGCTCGCAGGTCTACGAAAGGCAAGCCATGTCCCGGCAACACACACCGGGTCGGAAGATCGCGAACTTTTGTCAGCGACTCCAGATAATCTCTAAGCGGATCAGGACGCGAGTGAGGGTACAGCCCAATATTGGGCGAGATGCGCGGGAGAACGTGATCGCCAGCCACCAGCAGCCCATCCACTTCTCGCCACAGGCAGATATGCCCATCGGCATGCCCTGGCGTCCAGATCACTCGATACAGAGCGCCAGCCAGTCGCACCTCTTGCCCATCCTCCACAGACGTGATCCGCTCGGGTACCGTCACCATACTTCGCGTCGCCGCCATCGCTGTTCGCTCCTGGGCGCCTGCTTCCGCTGGCATACCATGCCTTCCATAATAGGCGCTAACCTCTTCAGGCATCTCGCTGCCGCGCTGTGACCAGATACTCAGCATCCGCTGGCCCTCCATCCCAAACATCAATACCGGAGCGCCCGATGCCTGCTGAAACCTGCCAGATAAACCAATATGATCTGGATGGGCGTGGGTCAGCACAATAGTTGAGAGATCTGCCTGGGTAATGCCCGCCTCAGCCAGACCCTGGAGCATCACCTCTTCAGCATCTGGAGTTGCCAGGCCAGCATCGATCAGACACCACTCACCATCACCTCTCAGCAGATAGGCATTCGCCCAACGCAGCGCAAAAGGCATAGGCATGGTAATTCGCCAGACATCCGGCGCCACCTGCTCAACGCCACCTTCGCTCTCATTTGAGGTAACTGAGACGCTCTGCCCTGAACCTTCTGGCGGGAATGGTGACATGAGCATCATAATCCTTTCCAGCAAAAGCACATCATAGCAGCGGAGCCTCAGTAGGCTGAGTGCTTACAAGCAGCAACGCAGAGAAAAATAGCCGCATCATCACCTCCCTGAAACCAGCAGGCCAGCATCTCCGAAAGCGCTCTCTCTTAGAGAAATCACTTTAGTAGATAGCGCAAATCCGCTCATCCTGGCAACTCTGCCTCACGGTTCCAACAAAGCCCTCACCCATTTCATTCCTCCTCGTCCTGTACCTCTTCTTCGCGCAGCGCCTGAGCGGCTAAGCTTGCTAGCGCCGTCTCCAGATCAATCGTCGCAGTTGTAACCTTCAGGGCTTCTCTCAGCGTAATCAACATTAGCGCCGCGCACACATCAGCAAAGATGGACAGACTGGCGCCCACCACAAACCATCCCAACCCACTGACATCTGGGCTTTGCTGATAGCCGAGCAGGCCGCTCTCCCCAAGCGCCACACCCCCAACGACCAGGAACACTGCTATCCAGGGCAACCACCGCAGCAGCAAGGCAATAAACGAGGGAAGTGACACAATACTACGACGCTGGCGACGCCCCAGCCTGACAAGCAAAACATTGACCACAAGCGCAACAGCAACTAGGAATCCCAGTAAAAGCTCGCCCATCAATAAAATATCCATAGCACCTCCTGAACTGATCGCTCACTATTTTGGCACAGGTAATCACCGTAGAGAGCATCAGTCCATCATGAGGAACGCACTGCTTTGCTTCCCAAGCATGCGTCTATATAGTCACTCTGTGGCCCAAAGCCATCATCCGGCTTGACATCATGGCGGTGTTTGATTATACTCTAAAGGACGCTTTAAGGCAGACTTTGCCCACGAACCTTCCGAGAGACCAGTACGCACGCAGCGCCCGGCCACGGGAGGCACTGCCCCCGGTGGCCGGTTATATGCTGGTTGGAAGGCATGATGGGGATACGCCTCTTGCAAGCGGCCATCCAGGCCACTATCCTCATCACAGACGTTACTCATGTAGTGCAATAGCGCGCCCGGACCATAGGGACGAGGTTGGCAACGGGGTTGATACATCAATACGCGCGCAAAGCGCACCTGGCGGTGCGGCATGAGCGCTCTCTAAGCGGAGGTAACTTAGCAATGGATTTGAGCGTTGAGGGAAAGTCCGAGGTTGTCCCCCCTGGCTCCCATATTTGTCAACTGTATAACAAGGCCGGGGAGATTACAGGCGTCACATCTCGGTTACTCCATGTCGGCCTCTCTGCCTCAGAGAAATGCCTGTTCGCGGGCGCGCCAAACACGGTGCATGATATGGAAGAGGCTCTGAGTAAGTTCGGGGTCAATGTTGAAGCCGCCCAGGCAACCGGCCAGCTAACCCTCAGCAGCGACCGCGAACCCTTTCTGGTCGGAAAACGCTTTGATCCCTATCATCTCCTCTCCACCCACCAGACCTTCATTGCCCAGGCGATGCGCGAAGGCTGGAAAGCAGTACGTATCTCCATCGACATGACCTGGCTCACGCGCGACATCGCCACCCCAGAGCAAATCCTGAAGTACGAGGCGGCATCGGATGCCGTCTTCACCTTCCAGAATGCTCCCATCATCGCCCTGCTCCACTACGACTATTCCAAATTGCCGGGTGGCCTCGTCGTCGAAATGCTCAAGCTCCATCCCATCGCCGTCGTCGGCAAATTTATCAAGCGTAATCCGTACTACCTCAATTCTGAGCAATACCTGCTGAAAATCTTGCGGATCAATCGGGAGAAACGGGTAGCAGCCGTTTAACACATCTGAAGCCATATCCTGCGTTTGCCCGGCGCCTTGAAGAAACGCGACATCGCCCATGCAGAAATATCGGACACAGCGAGCCTTTTCAGCTGGAGGGGTCATCTTTCGCCAGGGCCACGTCGCGCTATCCAATGCACAGACGCAGACAACGGCTCCTACAGGTATCAGCCCTGGTGAGATTGAGGTCGTCCTGGTGGGACGCAGACCGTCGGGCATCTGGGCGCTGCCCAAGGGCACCCCGCGCAAAGGTGAAACCGTCGAGCAGGTGGCGCTCCGCGAAGTCAACGAAGAAACCGGACTTAAAACCTGCATCCTCGCCAACATCGGCAGCATCCACTACTCGTTTGTGCGCAGCAACCTGCGCTACGAGAAAGAGGTGCGCTACTTCCTGATGGAGCCGATAGGTGGAGATACCTCCCTCCACGACGCGGAGTATGACGAAGTGCGCTGGTTTCCACTGGCTGAAGCGTACCAGCGCCTCACCTACGAAAGCGATAGTCAGATTCTCCATCAGGCCGAAGCCATCATTCGCCAACTTCCTGCCTGGCCCAATACGCACTCACCACCCGGCTGATCTGCTGCGCAGACAAATCATCCCCCGCTCGATCACTCCCACTCAATGGTCGCAGGCGGCTTACTCGTAATGTCATAGACCACCCGATTGACGCCCGCCACCTCATTCACCACCCGATTGGCAATCCGCGCCAGCAGATCATGCGGCAACCTGGCCCAATCTGCCGTCATAAAGTCCCCAGTCGTCACTGCGCGCACCGCGACCACATGCGCATAAGTACGCCCATCGCCCATCACCCCCACACTCTGAAGCGGCGTCAGCACCGCAAAGACCTGCCCAAGCTCTCGATAGAGTCCGGCGCGGCGCACCTCTTCGAGGACAATCGCGTCCGCGCGACGCAGCGTCGCCAACCCCTCCGCTGTCACCTCGCCGATCACCCGAATCGCCAACCCTGGTCCGGGGAACGGATGCCGCCAGACCCACTCCGCCGGCAGCCCCAACTCACGGCCTACCTCGCGCACCTCATCCTTAAACAGATACCGCAGCGGTTCCACCAGACGCAGCGCCATCTGCTCCGGCAGCCCGCCCACGTTATGATGCGTCTTAATGCGTGCAGCCGCGCTGGCATCGTGGCTGGTACTTTCAATCACATCAGGATACAGCGTGCCTTGCGCCAGGAAATCCACTGTGCCGAGTTTACTCGCCTCCGCCTCAAAAACGCGCACAAACTCTTCACCGATGATGCGCCGTTTGGCTTCAGGGTCAACCACGCCCGCCAGTCGATCCAGAAAGCGCCTGGAGGCATCCACCGCCACCAGCGGGATATGCAGATGCTGGCGAAAGGTCTCAACCACCTGCTCCTGCTCGCCAGCGCGCATACACCCCGTATCCACAAAGATGCACGTCAGTTGATCCCCCACCGCCCGATGGACCAGCACCGCCGCTACTGCCGAATCCACGCCACCCGACAGCCCACAGATCACCCGCCCATTGCCCACCTGCGCCCGAATCTTTGTCACGGCCTCCTCGATAAAAGCCCCCGCTGTCCACGTCGGCTGGCAGCCACACAGATCATAAAGGAAGTTTTGTAGAATCGTCGCTCCCTGGGGCGTATGCGCCACCTCCGGGTGGAACTGCAAACCCACCAACCCATGCGGACCCGCCATCGCCGCAATCGGCGTATTCTCTGTGCTTGCCAGACACACAAACCCCGACGGCATGGTTGCCACACTATCACCATGACTCATCCAGGCAGATAGTCGTGCCCCATTGGGAAGCGCCAGCCCACGAAAGAGGGCGTGTCGCTCATCTGACGCACGCACGAGATCAAGCTCCGCCGCGCCATATTCTCGCTGACCGCTCGCCGGAGCCACCTGCCCACCAAGCTGATAAGCCAACAACTGCATCCCATAGCAGATACCCAGGACTGGCAGCCCGCTCTCCAGAATCGCCTGATCGCAGCGCGGCGCGCCGGGATCGTAGACGCTATTTGGCCCACCTGAAAGAATCACCCCACGCACATTCAGCCGCCGCAGCTCGGCCAGGGTTGTCGTTGCCGGAAGCAGCTCACAATAGACGCGACACTCACGCACGCGCCGCGCAATCAACCGACTATACTGCGATCCATAATCCAGAATGGCAATTGTCTCGCGCTCTGTTGGCTCAACACTCACCTGCTCTTGCTCTGCCTGTAACACGGCTAGCTGCTCCTGACCCATATACTTTTTGTCTCGCTCCTCACGCTAGCAAACGACTTGTGCTTGACCAGCGAACCATCAGACCTTCTGGCGCATCACTATACAGACTGTTTGCCACCAATGATCTCGCCCGCATTATAGCATGCGCGTCTTTCAGAGAAGCGCAATGGAACATGGCAGGAAGGAAATGGTTCAGGTAAAATACACGCTCTAACTGAGAAGGTCACTTCACGCCAGGAGGCAAAAAGAGTATAATGCTCCTGAGTGGGGCAAAGTGGGGCAAAGTGGGGAATAAAACTTGCTATAAAGGGAGTAGCTGGCGTTTGGGGAGCGGACAGTAATATATGGCAGTCTTCATCGGTTTTACAGGCGAGTTCACATATGCGCTCGACGCGAAAGGGCGCCTGGCAATCCCAGCCAGGTATCGCTCGCGCTTTGAGCAGGGCGTCGTCATCACACCCGGCGTCGAGACGTGCCTGTACGTCTATCCAATGGACGCCTGGGAAGCCAAAGCCCGCCAGATCGAAGAAAAGAACCTGAACGCTGCCCAACGCCGCCAGGTGGAGCGTGTCTTCTTTGGCAGCGCCACCGAACTGGAACTCGATGCCCAGGGCCGCGTAACCATCCCAGCAAAATACCGTGAGCGCGCGACGCTGGAAAACGAGGTATTGATCGTCGGCGCGCGCGACCGTCTGGAACTTTGGAATACCGCCAACTATCGTGCAACCATGGAGCAGATCCAGCCAGAAGACTTGAATGGGCTTGACCTGCCATTTTGACACCCATACTCTCAAAAGAAGAGCAGCCTGAGAAGCTATGCCTGCGGACATCTTGACAACCCAGCATATCCCGGTCATGCCTGCCGAAGTGTTAGAGGCGCTCCGGCCACACCCCGACGGGCGCTATATCGACGGCACCGCTGGCGGCGGCGGCCATACCACCCTGCTGGAGCAAAGCGCCCCAGACGGCCAGGTGCTGGCAATCGACACCGATCCTCAGGCGCTGGCGCGTATCGCTGAACGCCTAAAAGAACCTCTTGCGGCAGGACGGCTCGTGCTGGCGCAGGGCAACTTTGCTCGGCTGAAGTCTATCGCTGAGAAAGCCGGATTCAGGCAAGTCGATGGGCTGCTCCTCGATCTGGGATTCTCCTCCGACCAGCTTGCCGACCGCGAGCGCGGCTTTTCCTTCACAGGAGATGCCCCACTAGATATGCGCTTCGACCCGACAACCCCCACTACCGCCGCTGATCTGGTCAACACCCTCTCGGAGACGGAGCTTGCCGACCTGATCTGGCGCTATGGCGAGGAACGTCGCTCGCGCCAGATAGCCCGCCGCATCGTGCAGGCGCGCGCCCGTCAGCCCATCACCCGCACGACGGAACTGGCGCGGTTGGCTGCCACAGGCGTGCCCGGCCATCCTGGCGGCATCCATCCCGCCACACGCACCTTCCAGGCGCTGCGTATCGCGGTAAATGATGAACTCAAGCATCTGGAGGAAGCATTGCCACAAGCCATCGATCTCCTGGCGCCGGGAGGCAGGCTTGCCATCATCAGCTTCCACTCGCTTGAAGATCGCATCGTCAAACGCTATCTCCAGACCGAGGCGCGCGACTGCATCTGCCCCCCACGCGCTCCGGTGTGTATTTGCGGACATCAAGCGCGCGTACGGCTGATCACTTCCCATCCGCTGCTTGCGTCCCCAGCGGAACAACAACAGAACCCCCGCGCGCGCAGCGCCAAACTGCGCGTCGCCGAACGCTTAGAAGTGAGGAAGCTATGATGGACAACCAGCAAAGCCTTGATGAGCCAATCAAACCCTTGCAGGCGGCCCGCGCCCGGCGTCGCTTCGCCGCGTCGCTCTATCACCTGGGACCATTACCGCTCGGCATTATCGGCGCCATCTTGATTAGTTTGCTCGCCCTGGTTTACCTGAACGAACTCGCGCTGGCAACCCAGGCCAATCAACAGCTTCAGCAGCTTGCTGCTGACCAGGCCCAGCTTCAGCGCGACAATCAGAACCTGCGCGAGCAACAGGGCGTCTTGCAATCACCAGCGTATATCGAAAACCAGGCTACACACATGGGCATGGTCCCTGAAGACCCTACCCAGGTACAGACCATCGTAATTCCGGGCCTCGCTCCCGAAGATGGCGGGCGCCTCGTCAGAATCTACGGACGAATCTTGTATTGAGTGAGCTTGAGGGATAGCCGATCTCTTGATAAGCCCGTATTTGGAGCCACAGAAGCGATGACCAAAGAACTGCGCCGCGCGCGTCTGCGCCAGTTGATCATCTTCCTGCTGATCGGCACAACCATGCTTGCCATCATTGGACGCCTGGCGTATTGGCAGCTTGGACAGCATACGACCCTGGCTGCTCGCGCAGATCAGGAACACCGACGGCCCATCACCGTGCCCGCCGGGCGCGGCTCCATCTACGACGTGAATGGCAATCTGCTCGCGCTCAATATCACGGCAGACGCCGTAGAGGCCGACCCCCAGCTCATCGCCCAAGCCAACAGCGATCAACCAGACACGCTTGCTCGCACGCTGGACCAGCTTGCCTCCATTATGCAGCAG
>JBJKSJ010000107.1:0-4847 GCA_046704085.1 Ktedonobacterales bacterium
CCTCCCTATTCTCCTGCCGACGACGAGAGAAGAACCACTTTCAGGGCAGCAACAAAGCACAGACAGTCGGGCTACGCACCCACATGGCGACTTACATCACATCCTGGTCCGCGCCCGCGAAGAGATACGACGCCTGCGTGAAGAACTGAATAGATACGAAGCACACAACGCCATGGTCGCTCAGGAACGCGATGAAATCCAGCAGCGATATACTCGGCTCTACGAGAACTTCTTGGAAACGGTTCATACTGAGGCAGAGGAAGAAATTCGCCGCATAGGCCACAGCCTGCGCGCAACACCTGAGCAAATTCCTCCAGTACTGGCACCCTTGCGCGAATCGATCACGCTCTGGCTGGCAAAACAGCAAGCCGAGCGCGAGGCTGCGCTACGCCAGAAAATTGAAACTCTGGAGCAGCAGGCTACAACTATTCGACAGGAACTGATCCGCGAACGCGAAGAACTCGATGCAGAACGAGAGAAGTTCGCGCGGGAAAGCAAAACATTCACTGACAAACTGAAAGCACGCGAGACGTGGCTACAAAATCGTTGGCTCGCCAAAGCCTGGGGCACGGCTGTCGTGATGTTCCTGGTTCTCCCGGCGCTTCAAATCTACCTGCTTGCCCAAAAAGCAGGCGCCTGGAACATCATTATTATTCCAACCACCATCTGCCTGGTACTCACGGCACTCATTAACCTGGCGCGCTCAAGAAAAAGTCCGCCGAAAAAACAGAGCAGTCCAGCGACAAAATAGCGGAAGGAGGCTCCATGCTTCTCGGCAGTACCGAGTATCTCGAAGAGATCGCCAGACGAACCAACAGCGACCCTGAATACCTTCAGCTTGCCAAAGGAGAGAACGAAACCTATACCCTGATTCTCGAACCAGAACCGGCGCGCCAGGTCACAGAGCGCATCGTCATTGGCTACCGTATCGAAGATGGCAAAATTACCGAGACCTGGCAGGGAGAGCGCCCAACCAGCTTTACTCTCTCCGGTCCCTATGGCGTCTGGGTAAACATTCTGCGAGGAGATATTGCACCCATCCCTGCCTTCCTCAAGCAAAAGCTCCACGTCAAAGGCAATCTGATTAAGCTCGTCAGCGGGGCTAGCTTCATCAACCGCTGGGTAGAGATATTACGTTCAATCCCAACTGAATTTGATGGCGCCTATAAGCAGTAGCGCACCTATCCTTGACAATCCCCCAACAACAAGCTAGAGTGGAAAGTACCAGTACAGCTAGCTAGAAGGGGCGTGATCGGCAAACGGAGCGTACCAGATAGCACAAACAGGCTTCCTATCGTCTATCATTCAGAAAGTAGGCAGGCAAAATGGGGCTTTGCCAGCGCAACAGCCTCGCGCCAGGAGGTAGAACATGAACGGCCTCATGATGGATTACCCACTTACTTTGCAGCATTCTTTCAACCGCGCTCTGACCCTCTTTCCCAAACGCGAAGTAGCGACCTTGACCGAACAGGGCATGCACCGCTATACCTACGCCGACTTTGGCCGCCGCGTTACCCAGCTTGCCGCTGCGCTGGCGAAGATAGGCGTGAAACCGGGGGATCGCGTCGCCACCTTTGCCTGGAACACCTATCGCCACCTGGAACTGTATTTTGCAGTGCCCTGCATGGGCGCCGTTCTCCATACCCTCAATATTCGCCTCTTTGCTGATCAGCTTGTGTTTATCGCTAATGATGCCGAAGATTCGATCATTTTCGTCGATGGCGACCTCGTTCCATTGCTAGAGTCGCTGGCTGATAAGCTGCCAACAGTGCGCCAATACGTCATCATGGGCGAACCATCCCCCAAAGCAACCGGCAAACTCTCGCCCGCCGTAGACTATGAGGAGTTCCTTGCCAGCGCCTCAGCCGATTTTGCCTGGCCGAAGCTTGATGAGAATATGGCCTGCGCTATGTGCTACACCTCAGGCACTACTGGCAATCCCAAAGGCGTGGTGTATAGCCACCGCTCCACCTACCTGCATTCCCTTGCCACGACCCAGGCCGATACCCTTGCTCTCTCCGAGCGTGATACGCTCTTGCCCATCGTCCCCATGTTCCACGCCAACGCCTGGGGACTGGCCCATGCCGCGCCAATGGTCGGCGCAAAACAGGTCTTCCCTGGCCGCTTCATGGACCCGGCTAAAATTGCGCAACTTATTGCCGAAGAACGAGTGACCCTGGCCGCAGGCGTCCCAACGATTTGGATTGGCTTGCTCCAGGTTCTCGCCAAACAGTCATTTGATCTCTCAAGCGTAAGTCGCATCCTCTGCGGTGGCTCGGCTGTCCCGCTCAGTCTGATCGAAGGACTCCAGAAATATAATCTGAACATCATCCATGCCTGGGGCATGACCGAAATGTCCCCGATTGGCACACTGGGCAAGCTGAAGAAAGAGTTTCTGGACTTGCCGCCGGAGGAACAGAACCGCATCCGCGCCAAGCAAGGCTTCTCTGTCGTCGGCGTTGATCTGCGAGTCGTTGATCTTGCAACCGGAAAAGAGCTTCCCTGGGATGGCAAATCCTCCGGCGAACTCCAGGTGCGTGGCCCCTGGATTGCACAAGCCTATTACCACGACGCAGACAGTTCAGCGAAGTTTGTGGATGGCTGGTTCCGCACGGGTGATGTGGTCACGATTGATGAGGAAGGCTATATCCAGGTCATGGACCGCACCAAAGATCTCGTCAAATCTGGTGGCGAATGGATCTCCTCCATCGAATTGGAGAACCTGATTATGGGCCATCCCAAAGTACTGGAGGCTGCGGTCATTGCAGTGCCCCATCCACGCTGGCAAGAGCGCCCGGTGGCATGCGTTGTGCCCAAACCAGAGTTCAAGGATCAGATCACCAAAGAAGAGATCAATGAATACCTGAGTTCTCGAACGGCCAAATGGTGGCTGCCTGATGAAATCATCTTTATCGAAGCGGTGCCCAAGACAAGCGTAGGCAAATTCGATAAGAAAGTTCTCCGTAGCCAATTTGCCGGAGTAACTCTCCCTGCTTAGAACTGATGCAGCACGGGAGGATGAGAATAGGCCAGGGAAGCGCCTCTGGAACTCAAGAGGGAGATAGCCATATGCAACCACCCGTGTCTGGCAGACCACTCTCTCTAGGCACAACCTTCCTGGGTGTGGCCCGCAGCCGCGCCCAGGAAGTCGCCCTATTCTTCGAGGGGCACGCTATCTCCTACGGCGATCTGGCGCGCCAGATCGAGGGATTTGCCCTCGCCTTGCGCCTGCATGGCATTCAGCCAGGAGATCGGGTTGCCATCCTCCTGCCCAATCTGCCGCACGTTCTGCCCGCCTACTTCGGAACCTTGCGCGCCGGGGCCATCGCTATTACGATGAACCCAACCTATCGCCCACCCGAAATCCGCCATATCTTTACCGATGCGCAGGTCGCTGCTGCTGTCGTCTGGGCCGAGATGCTGCCAGTGGTCCAGCAGGCAATTGGCGATAGTGACCAGCCACATCTGCTCATCTCCGTCTCACTCCCCACTGGCGAGGGAAACACCGCTCCGGCAAGTCCTCCTGGCGCGTCTGCTCCGCATACCGAGACACTCACCTTCGAGCAATTTCTGGGCGAGGCAGCGGCGGCTGGCAGTGTGCCAGGGAAGGCGGCATCTCCTCTGGCAGAGCCATTGCCAGAGGATGTCGCCGCCATTCTCTACACCTCCGGCACAACGGGCAAACCGAAGGGGGCTATGCTCACCCATCGAAACATCCTGTCGAACGTGCAAGCTATTATCCAGATTGCCGAATTCACCCCCCAGGATGTCCTGCTGAGCGTGCTGCCTCTTTTCCATGTCTTCGGCTCAACTGTCTGCATGGTTTCCCCCTTGCTGGCAGGGACACCGATAGTGCTGGTTCCCAAATTCGACCCGCGCCGCTTGCTACCGACCATCCAGCAGCATAAAGTGACCATCCTGGCCGGTGTACCATCCATGTATGCGCTCTTGCTGAGAACGCCTTTGGCTTCGCAGGATATTTCTTCGCTCCGGCTGTGCGTCTCCGGCGGCGCCGCGTTGCCTGGTGAAATCCTCCGCGCGATCAAGGATCGGTTTAACATTCCACTCATTGAAGGTTATGGTTTGACTGAATCATCGCCAGTAGCAACCTTCAATCCACCCAAAGGCGTTCAAAAAGCAGGCTCCATCGGGTTGCCTATTCCAGGCGTTGAGGTCCAGATTCACGACACCAAAGATCAGCCGCTCCCTATTGGGCAGATCGGAGAAATTGCCATTCATGGCTCAAATGTGATGAAGGGCTACCACAATCAGCCAGAAGCCACAGCCCAGACCATCCGCAACGGCTGGCTCTATACAGGCGACCTTGGCTACCAGGACGAGGATGGTTATTTCTACCTCGTTGATCGCGCCAAAGATGTGATCATTAAGGGTGGCCTGAACGTTTACCCGCGCGAGTTGGAAGAGGTCTTGATGGTCCATCCCAAGATCGTCGAAGCCGCCGTTGTTGGCATGGGCGACCCTACGAAGGGTGAAGCGATCAAAGCCTGCATCACACCACGCGAGGGCCAGGAACTTACAAGAGAAGAAGTCATCGAGTACATGCGCGAAAGGGTGGCCCCATTCAAAGTGCCGAACCTTGTTGAGTTTTATCCACTGCCGAACGGACTCCCCAAAAACGCGACAGGCAAGGTCTTGAAGACTGAACTCCGCCAGGGCAAATAGCCTGGGACCAGACAGGACAAAGGCCGTAAGGGTATGACCGAGGCTTTCAGCGTAAACCTTCCAGAAGAGGGGCCGGCGCCGGGGCCGCGTGCTTCAAAAAAACACCCCCAACACCCCCTCTGTCACGAGCAAACAAAAAAGTGTTAAAATTTATGCGGTTCACT
>JBJKSJ010000108.1:0-26698 GCA_046704085.1 Ktedonobacterales bacterium
GAACACAAATGGTCCCCGGTTAAGCAATATCATACTGCGCGCCGAATGTGGTCTGCAGGCAATAGGTGGCGTCTCCGAGTTGGGCTAACACTGCGTGATAAAGAAGCAGATATAGTGAGAAGGCAACCGAGAAGAGTAGGTGAGTACAAAGTTGATGTGGTGCTAGCCGTGACGGTAGAAGATCCTACTCAATCGGTGCATGTCAACAATGAGATGGCGTATAAGTGGCGGGCAAGAGGCTACGTTCCAACTCCTATTGAGGTTGCACCTCGCCTGCGAACGCGGTTTAATCTTGAAGGCGATAGCTTCTGATTAGTCTTCGGGGCGTCTTTCCCCAAGGGAAATAAAAAATTAGACGATAGCGAGCAATCCGCTCGCTATCGTCTTGGTGCTTTCTGGCCGCTTCGGGCCGGGGTGCGCGTGGCGAGATGCCAATCTGGTAGCGGGGGGCAGAGTCGAACTGCCGACCAAGGGAAGATACGTTTCCAGAACTGACTGAACCCAGGGGAGCGCGGCTTTGCGCGTGATGGGCGATGTGCGCTTGCAATTGTAGAACAAATATACTATACTTGTCTGGCATGGGGATTGCTTAGCTTGGAAATAGCTTAGCTTCCAGCGCGGTGGTTTGCTCTCCGGCTTCTCTGAAGCTGTTCGAGTACGGACGAAAAGTTGTGACCCCTGCTCCCAAGCAGATCGTCTGGTAGAGTAGAGGGATTGGTAGCTCTCAATCTCTCAGCTTCTTATGTCTGTTGCGATCCAGAACCAATGCGTTATCAAAGACGAGGATTCAGATGGCCCAAATCACACTCTCTTATGCGGCGCACGATCTCGCGCGCACAAAACTAATGCAAGTATTCCGCTATCTCCAGGCGCTGCACCAACTGCGCAATCCGATCCAGCGCGAGATTGCAGCCCAGCCCTGGGTACTCTGGCTGCATGACTTGCCCAATCATCCCTGCGTTCGCCAGGGTTTAGGAATGGCTGCCGCCAGCACGCGAGATGGCGAAGAGGCAGAAAGCCTGGCGGACACCAACCGGGAGGGCACAGGCGCTGCTGATGACTTCATTCTGAAGGTGAGTCGGCCTCGCCTGACCGATCCCCCTGAGCCGCCTTCGGAGCTTCTCCCCTGGCTTCTGCCCGGCTGGCGGCAGGTGGATGGTAAGGTGATGGTCCAGCCGTCCATTGTTGACCCTGAGAACGCTCTTGAGCCAGATGGAGAGGTTCGTACTCTGCGATTTGACGCGGAAGCCCGGCGGCAGAATCTGCTGGAGCGATGGAAGGCCGAGCGCGATGCCTGGGCCGAGGCCGAGCGCCCGGCGCGACGGGCAATGGCGATCTTTGAGCGACTCTATGCCTTGCATGCCCAGTTGGGGCGCGAGGCCGAGCGCCTGGAACTGCTGCTGGGTGATGGACTGCTGAACTGGCAGCATAGCAGTGGTTTGCAAGTGCATCACCCGGTCTTGCTGCTGCGCCTGCAATTGAGCT
Source organism: Ktedonobacterales bacterium (assembly GCA_046704085.1). Classification (GTDB taxonomy): domain Bacteria; phylum Chloroflexota; class Ktedonobacteria; order Ktedonobacterales; family DATBGS01; genus DATBHW01. Next base: position 1,486 of record JBJKSJ010000108.1, read on the forward strand.
TCAATCCCGACATTCCTGAGTTTACGCTGGCTGAGGCCGAGTATCCGCCTGAGTTGTATACCGCCCTCTTCCGCTCCTTACCCGATATTCAGGCGGCATCTATTGCCTGGTGCCGCGAAGACCTGGAGCGCGGGGGCTGGCATCCCCTGGGTGGTGTAGAGACGGACAGCTTCCTGCGTCGTCTGGTCACGCAGCTTTCACCCTATGGGCGCTTTGCGGGCGAAAGCGTTCCCGATGGCGTGGAGCATATCCCCTCTATCAATCGTGATCCTGTCCTGTTTCTGCGCCACCGCACGCTCGGCTTTGGCGTTGCGCTTGAATCAATCCTCGAGGATATGCCCACGCAGGAAGATCTGCCTTTCTCGCTGACAGGTATTGTTGGGATCGATGCCCAGAGGCCGGAGGAGCCAGAGAGCCTTGCTGGTGTGTCGGCCCTGGATGCGCCCAATGGCGAAGATGAATATGTCCTTCTGAGCAAGCCGGCGAATGCCGAACAGGTCGATATTGCCCGGCGGCTGGAGCATTATGGAGCAGTGCTGGTGCAGGGGCCACCAGGCACGGGGAAAACCCATACCATTGCGAATCTGGTGGGGCACTTGCTGGCGCAGGGGAAGAGTATCCTGGTGACGAGCCACACGGCCAAAGCGCTCAAGGTGCTGCGCGATCAGGTCGTCGAGCCGCTGCAAGCGCTGTGTGTGAGTGTGCTTGACGATGAGGGCAAGCAGATGGAAAACGCCGTCGATGAGATCACGGAGCGGCTGGCGTTTTCTGATGCCGACGCCCTGGAGCGCGAAGCAGCCGCTCTGCTGCGCCAGCGCGCCGACCTGCTCCGCGAACTGCGCGAGACGCGCGAACGCCTGAAAGCGGCCCGCTCTGATGAATATCGCGCCGTTCTCCTGGACGAAGAGCAGTACGCGCCATCCCAGGCAGCGCGGCAGATTGCGGAACAACGAGCGCAGGCCGGCTGGATCCCAGCGCCAGTGGCGGCTGGCGAGGCGCTGCCGCTCACGCCTGGTGAACTGATCGACCTGTATCGCTCGAATGCGCGCGTTAGCCCTGAGGATGAAAGAGAACTGGCGCTGGCATTGCCTGATCCGCAGCAACTTATGCCGCCCAGCGATTTTGAGCGTCTTGCTGCTGAACGTGAACGCTTGCAGCAGCAGGATGTGCGGCATCGGCGCGAACTTTGGGACGAGACTCCTGCGCAGCAGCCGCCAGAGGAGCTTGAAGCGCTCCAGAATCAGCTCCTTCAGGCTATCGAGCCGCTGCGCGAGGAGACCCGCTGGCGGCTGGCCGCCTTGACGGCAGGCCGCGAGGGTGGTCCTGCCCGCCGCGCCTGGGACGATCTGCTGGCCGAGATAGAGCAGGTCTACGCGCTGGCGGCGCAGGCGCAGCCGCTGCTGCTGGAGTACGCGCCAGTCGTCCCGGCAGATTGCCTGCCCGACCGGATCGAGCAGGTGCTGGATGATCTCTGGGGCTACTTGAAAGCCGGTGGAAAGCTTAATGCCGTCAAATTGATGACGCATCGCGACTGGAAGACCGTGATCGAGCGGACCCAGGTGAAGCGGCGTCCGCCGGAATTGCCAGAGCATTTCGAGGCGCTGCGCTCGCTAGTGCGCCTCCAGTCTGCACGCGCCGATCTGATTGATCGCTGGCAGCGACAGATGACGCCGCTGGATGCGCCAGACGCAGCATCGCTCGGAGCCGAGCCGGAGAAAGCCTTCCATCAATATGTTCCCTTGCTCTGTCAATGCCTGGATTGGTTTCCCACCGTCTGGGCGCCGCTGGAAGCTGCGCTGGTGCAGCAGGGCTTTCATCTCGACGCCTTTCTGGCGGAGATGCCGGTCAATCTGGCTGAGCATGGCGACCTGCTGCGCTTGCGCGAGGCCGCGCTTCAACGCCTCCCGGCCATTCTTGCCGCTGAGATCAATCGCCGGTCCTCTGTGTATGGCGAGGCGCAACAGCGTGAACTCCGGCGGCGCCTGGAACTCTTTGGCGGGAGCGCCGCGCAGTCCGCAGTCGTCCGACAAGCGCGGGCTGCTGCCGAGCAGCTTGATGCGTTGGCCTATCGGGAGGCATTTGAACGCCTGGCCGATCTCCAGACCCGGCGCGAGGTGCTGGCGCGTCGGCAGGCGCTCTTGACGAGGCTGGAAACGAGCGCGCCCGCCTGGGCCGCAGCGATCCGTGATCGCGCTGGCCTGCACGGCGAGCCAGAACTGCCTGGCGACCCGGCTGAAGCCTGGACCTGGCGTCAGCTTGATGATGAGCTAGAGCGTCGGGCGAAGCGCTCGCTCGAAGAACTCCAGGCGCGCATTATACAACTCAGCAGCAGTTTGCAGCGCACCACCGCGCTGCTGGTTGAGCAAAAAGCCTGGGCTGCGCAGGTTCGGCGCACCACGCCGGAGCAACAGCGGGCGCTTCAGGGTTGGAAACAACTGATGCAAAAAGCGGGCAAGGGCAAAGGCAAGCGCGCCCCGCGCTTGCTGGCCGAGGCGCGCAAGCTGATGCCCATTTGCCAGAGTGCTGTGCCCGTCTGGATTATGCCGCTGAGCCGCGTCGTCGAAAACTTTGATCCCAAGCGGAACCGTTTTGATGTGGTCATCATCGACGAAGCCAGCCAGGCAGACCTGATGGCGCTGGCAGCCGTCTACATGAGCCGCCAGGTCGTCGTCGTGGGCGATCACGAGCAGGTGAGTCCGGTGGCTGTTGGGCAGCGGCTCGATGAGGTCCAGCGGTTGATCGATGAGCATCTTGTCGGTATCCCCAATGCGCTGCTGTATGATGGGCAGTGCTCGATCTATGATCTGGCCCAGACCACCTTCAAGCCGGTGTGTCTGCGCGAGCATTTCCGCTGTGTCTCGCCGATCATCGCCTTCAGCAACCAACTCTCATATGATGGCAAGATCAAGCCGCTGCGCGATGCCAGCGAGATCAAGCGCCGCCCGCATGTGCTGGCCTATCGCGTAGCGCAAGCAACCTCCGGCGAGAAGGTCAATGACGAGGAAGCGCGCACCATCGCCTCTTTGTTAGTAGCCGCCACCGAGCGGCCAGAGTATGATGGAGCCACGTTTGGGGTGATTTCGATGGTCGGTGAAGAGCAGGCCGTTCGCATTGATACCCTCCTTCAACGCTATCTCTCTCCAGCAGAGTATACTCGGCGCCGTATCCAGTGCGGCAACGCGGCCCAATTTCAAGGTGATGAGCGCGATGTGGTCTTCCTCTCGATGGTCGATACGCCAACGGAGAATGGGCCGCTGCCGCTGCGCCTGGATGGGCCAGGCAAACTCTTTAAGAAGCGCTTTAACGTAGCGACCAGCCGGGCGCGCGATCAACTCTGGGTGGTGCATTCTCTCGATCCTGAGGCTGACCTGAAGCCCGCCGACATCCGGCGTCGGCTGATTCATTATGCCAGCACCCAGGAGACGCGCCAGCACATGCCAGGCGTGTCCGATCAGCCCGAAGAATCTGAGCTTGCGAAGCGCGTGATGCAGATGCTGCGGCAAGCAGGATACCGGGTAAAGTCGCAATGGCCGGTTGGCGCCAATCACATTGATCTGGTAGTGGAGGGCGGCGGCAAGCGCCTGGCGATTGAATGTGATGGGGATCGCTGGTATCCTGAAGAGCAACTGGCTGAGGATATGACGCGCCAGGCGATCCTTGAACGCCTGGGGTGGCGCTTCGCGCGCATTCGGGGCAGTCAGTTTTTCCGCGATCCTGAACGCACCTTGGAGACGCTTCTTGCCCGATTGCGCATGCTGGAAATCCCCCCGGAGGGTATGCAGTCTGGCGCAAGCGCCGCGCAGGAGGATGATGCCGCCTTGCAGGAGCGCATTGTCCTGCGGGCAGCCGAACTGCGCCAGGAGTGGGCGGCCCGCAGCGATGAACAGGATGCTCAACCACAGCCAGGAGCAGCCCCTGCCTGGGGACGGCCCTGGCGCCGCAGCGTCGTTGCCGAGGAGCCAATGCCAGTCCCAGCACAGGACGGGCTGACAGATCTCGATCACTGGGTGCTGCCGCCTGCGGGGAGAGCTTTCCCGGAGCCATATGTGCAACCAGTGGCGCTTGCGCTCCAGGTGGCTTCTGTGCCGACGGCCAGCGTTCTGCCAGAAAAAGTCTCCCTTTCGCCTCTTGAGGGCGAACAGCAGGAGCCACTGTTTTTCCCTGGTGATTATGCCAGGCATGAGAAATATGGCGTCGGAAAGGTTGTCAGCAGTCGGATGGTCGGTGATTTTGAGTTGGTGGAGATGGACTTTGCCAACTCGTATGGCCGGAAGATGCTGGAGGCGAAGCTGACGCGTCTGGAAAAAATCCCCAACGCTCAAGCCTGATGGCGCAGAAACCAGGGGATAGCGCGAAAAACGGCACCAAAAAAGCCGGGGAGGAGTGTATCTCCTCCCCGGTCTGTGTTGTTCTGGCCCCGTCGGGGCACGGGTTCGAGGGTTTGCGCGGAAATGGTAGCGAGGGGCGGATTTGAACCGCCGACCAAGGGCTTATGAGTCCCCTGCTCTACCGCTGAGCTACCTCGCCATTGGTAGCGGGAGGTGGATTCGAACCACCGACCTCCGGGTTATGAGCCCGACGAGCTAACCACTGCTCTATCCCGCGTCGTGGTAGCGGGGGGTGGATTCGAACCACCGACCTCCGGGTTATGAGCCCGACGAGCTAACCACTGCTCTACCCCGCGACGCAAAGGATACTATATAACATCCCAACTACTTTGTCAAGGAGCGGCAGAAACTTCTTGTAGTCATAAAAGCGATGATTGCTCGGCATCTTCTGCTTCCTGGGGGTCTCCTTGCGGCGTGCCTTCCGCGCCGGTTTTCGCTGGCGCGGGCAGGAAGATTTGCAAGACGGAGCCAGGCAGACCCAGCGTGACGTTCAGCGCCAGCACAGCAAACGAGAGGGCGATAGCCTGCGAGCCTGGGACGCCCATCCCACCGAGCAGATAGGTGAGGGCTACATCGCGCACGCCGATCCCGGCGAAGGTGATCGGCAGCGCCTGACTGATGGAGACAAGCGTCATGATCCAGAGCAGGTTCGGGTAGGAGACGCTTATTCCCAACCCCTGCGCAAAGATGTAGGCGGCCAGCACGAGAAAGCTCTGGTAGATGCAGCTTAACACTGTGCAGACGCCAAGGGTGGGCAGATGCTGTTGATAGCTCGCCATGCCGCTCCAGAAGCGCGCCAGCCAGCCCCCTTCCTGGGCGGGCGCCTCGGCAGCGCCGCTATGTTTGCCGCGCCAGCGCAGACGGTGGCTGATGGGACGCAGCAGGCGCTGGATGAGTGTGGCAAGGGGCGCGAAGAGAAAGAAGGCGTGCAGCAGCAGCACGCCCGCCAGGGCCAGCCCGGCTCCGACGATCCAGGCGGAGCGTCCGGCAAGCTGGGCGTTGGTGGCAATAAATGTGACGCCCCCAAAGGCGAGCAGCGCGAAGGCCAGCAGCAGGTTGAGTTGATCGGCCAGCATGGCCGCCCAGACGCCCGCCGAGCGGCGGCTGATGCGCCCCAGGAGCAGCGCCTTGACGGCGTTGCCGCTCTCTGTGCCGGGCAGCACCAGCCCATAAAAGCCCGCGATGCAGTTGAATTGCCAGGTCCGCCAGAGGCCGATGGGCACGGCCTGCGCGCGCAGCAGCAAGAAATACTTGAGGGCGGCGCTAAAGCCGGCGGCAACGCCCGCGGCCAGGGCGGCCAGCAGCACGGGACCACGCAGCGCGCCTAGCGCGTGGAAGACCTGGCGCAGATCGATGCTGGAAAAATGCAGCCAGATGCCCAGCACCAGCAGGCTTACGCCCGCGCGCGCGGCTACCGGCCAGGCAGCACGCAAGAAGCGCAAAAGTGGTCGCATTGGCGATGAGGGCTGAGATTTGGCCGTCGAATTGCTGGGAGGTCTCTTGCCGGTCTGCACGTTTCCTCTTGCTAATGGTTGGCTTTCCTGTCAAAATACGTTATACTGTCCTGGATAACTCGCCTTGCTGCTGGCGGCTTTGCGAGACTATCTGCTGCCTGTTGAGCAAGGCATGTGCCAGTAGAGCCTGGCTAGTCGAGTAGCTTACCAATCAGCCCGCTGATCGCTGCCAGCCGTGTGTTGTGCGCCAGCGAGAACCAGCAGACATGTAGGAGTATCTATGTCACTCATCAATATGGCGAAGCGGGAGATTAACTGCAAGATCGTCTATTATGGGATTGGCCTGTGTGGGAAGACGACCAATCTCCATTATATCCACAAAACGGTCAACCCACGCGATGTAGGCGATATGGTTTCCATTGATACGGAAACCGAGCGTACCCTGTATTTCGACCTCCTGCCACTTGAGTTAGGCAAGGTGCATGGCTTCCAGATTCGCTTCCAATTGTATACCGTGCCCGGCCAGGTACTCTACCAGCAGACGCGCATCTCCGTCCTGAAGGGGACCGATTGCGTCGTCTTTGTGGCGGACTCGGCCCGCGACAAGCTGGAGGAGAACCACGAGAGTTGGAGCGAACTCTCTGAGCAATTGGCGCGCATGGGCAAAGACCCGCGCGAGTTTCCGATGGTGATGCAGTGGAACAAACGCGATCTGCCCGATGCTTTGCCCACGCCGATGCTCGAACAATATTTGAACCAGTTTCGCCTGCCCAGCTTTGAGGCTGTGGCCGTCAGCGGAAGAGGGGTCATCGAGACACTGAGAGTGGCCGTTAACCTGACGCTTCGCCGTCTGGAGCGTCAGTAGCTCCCCTGCGCATGATATAATTTTTTCGAGCTATCATCGTCGATAGCGATTCGTAGAGTCTGGAGACGCATTGCGCCGATTCACTGGAGATCAGCGCAAGCGATGGTGAACCCTTCGCCGCATCGTATAGGAGGAGGACGCCTTTATGGCAATGACGCGCGTGCAACGGCCTACACTGGCTGATCTGGAGTTGAGTCCTGGTAAACGTACTCGTTTGCAGCGTTTGATGTATAAGTATGGTCCGGCCAATGGCACGTTGCTGTTCCTACCTATTGACCAGGGGCTAGAGCATGGCCCCCGCGACTTCTTTGTCAATCCTCCGGCGAAAGACCCGGAGTTCCAGCTTCGCATTGCTAAAGAGGGCAACTTTTCGGGGATCGTCTTTCAGATCGGCATTGCCGAGAAGTATATGCAGCGTTACGCTGGCGAGGTGCCGCTGGTATTGAAGCTGAACGGCAAGACGGAGATTCCCCCAGATAAAGCGCCGCTCTCGCCGCTGCTTGCCAGCGTGGAGGATGCCGTGCGGCTGGGCGCCGACGCGGTGGGCTACACGCTCTATGTTGGCTCGCCGCGCCAGGACGAGGATTTTACGCAGTTCCGCCAGGTGCGCGAGGATGCCGACCGCTATGGCATGCCGGTGATTGTCTGGTCGTATCCGCGCGGCGAGGCGATTGACGCCAAAGGCGGACGCGACAGCCTGTATGCCATCGACTACGCGGCGCGGGTTGCCAGCGAACTGGGCGCGGATATTGTCAAGATCAATGTACCCAGAGTCAACCCGGAGAAAGATCAGGCCGCGCCCAAGCCCTATAACACCATGCGCCCGACGCGCGAGGAAGCTACGCGCATGGTCGTCGAGTCGGCGGGGCGGGCGCTGGTTCTCTTTAGCGGCGGCGAGATGGAAGGCGACGAGGATCTCATAGCGAAGGCGCGGATTGCGATGGACGCGGGCGCGACTGGCCTCATCTTCGGGCGTAACATGTGGCAGCGTTCGCATGATGAGGCGTTGACGATCTCTCGCCAGATCCGCGAGATGATGATGGACTACGGGGCATAGCCCCGCGGCGCAGGGCAAGAGGGCGTATTCCCATCAGATGATGGGGGAGGAGCATTGTGCGCCTTTTGCCCTGCCTGCCTGGTAAACTCGAATGATCTGCACGTATTGCAACCAGTGATGGGCGCGGGGGAAGGCGCTCAGGGGGGCTTATGGACACGATTCGCGTCATGCTCGTTGATGAACACCCGCTGTTTCGCCAGGGGGCGCGTTTTGTTCTGGAACAGTCGGGGGATTGCACGGTCGTGGCCGAGGCTGACACCGGGCAGGCGGCACTGGACCTGGCCCGCGCCGAGAACCCTGATGTGGTCTTGATTGACGCCCTGCTCAGCAGCGGGGATGCCCTGGAGGTCTCCCGCCAGCTTCGCCACTGGTTGCCCCGCGTCAGCATTATTATGCTGACGGCATTTGAGGATGAGGAGCAACTCTTTCAATCGATGAAGGTGGGGGTGGCGGCCTATTTTGTCAAGGACATCAAAGCGGAGGAGTTGGTGGAAGCGGTGCGCCAGGTCTATCAGGGGGCATATCTGATTAACGATAATGTCCTCTCGCGCCCGCTGGTGGCAAGCCGCGTACTGCGCACCTTCCGCGAGATGGCGATTGAGGAAGACGCGGAGGTGACGCCACTCTTTTCACCGCTCTCTGGCCGAGAGGTGGAGATCCTCGATTATATCGCGCGCGGCAATAGCAATAAGGAGATTGCCAAATCACTGAAGATCAGCGATCAGACGGTGAAGAACCATATCACCTCGATCTTAAAGAAGCTGTCAGTGAATGACCGAACTGCGGCAGTGGTCCACGCGCTACGTCATGGTTGGATTAAGATGCACGATGTGTGAGCATTGGCGGCAGGCGAAAGGAGCAGGCCGTGTCATTTGATTCTTCTTCTTCTCCTCGTGGACCAGACGGAGCCGGTTCGTCCTACTGGAATCAGCCGAGAGGCACTGGGCAGCTAGGCAGCTCAGGGGCGCGCAATGGCGCCGGGGTGGCCGTGCGTGGCGCCTATGGCTCAGACGGCCTGCGCCTGCCAGCGGCAAACGAGGCGCCAGGACTGGCGAGCCTGGAAGGCTTGATGGAAGCGGTCCACCAGGAGTATGAGCAGCTTGTGCGCGAGGCCGATGAAATCAAGCTGCTGGTCCGCCAATCAGCCGCTGAACTGGAGCGCGCCAATGCGCGCAAGACGCAAATGGCCGTGCGCGTGCGCGAGATGGAAGCTCGCCTGGAGACGTTCGCCCGCCAGGAGATTCGCACCACCTATCTGGCCGCCAACGAGGCGGAGATGCGGGCCTTTATGATGCAGGAGCAGCGCGACCGCTTGCAGGATAAGCAAAAAGCGTATGATCGCTATCAACGCTCACTGCAACAGGTAGTCAATTCGCTGAATCGGATGCAAACGGATCGGCAAAAGAGCGGGGACGATCTGGACCCGGCTATCGCGCAGCTTTCGCGGATGGTGCAAACGCAGGAGCAACTGCGCCAGCGCATCGCTCAGCGCCTGCACGACGGCCCGGCGCAGGCGCTGGCAAACGTGGTGCTGAAAGCAGAGATCTGCGAGAAGATGATCGATCATGATATGGATCGCACCCGCAGCGAGCTGACGAAGCTCAAGGAGGTGGTCAGCGCGACCCTCCAGGAGACGCGCAAGTTTATTTTTGAGCTGCGCCCCATGACCCTGGACGATCTCGGCTTGTTCCCAACCCTGAAGCGTTATGCGCAGGAGTTGACCAGTAAGACCGGGGTCCAAATACTCTTTTCACCACGCGGGCCAGAGCAGCGTTTGCCCCCGGCGATTGAGATCTCGCTCTTCCGCATCGCCCAGGAGGCGCTCTCGAATGTGGTCGCGCACGCCAACGCCAGCCAGGCGGTGGTGGCGGTGCATATCCACGAGCTTGGGGTGACGCTGACGGTTGAGGATGATGGGCGAGGGTTTGATGTAGATCGGGCCACCGTAGATGCCAATGGGCGCCAGACGGTTGGCTTGACAAGTATGTATGAACGCGCCGAAATGCTCAAGACCCACTTGAAAATTGAGAGCGCGCCTGGTCGCGGCACGCGAGTGGAAGTGACTGTTCCAAGGCAAGGGACGGGGGGGTTGCCACTGCTCTAGGAATTTTTGGCTATTCGGCAGAAAAAAGCAAACGGCCCATTTGGGCCGTTTGCTTTTTTGATAGGGTTGCTTGTCAGTCTGCTGAGCAGCCCCGCGCAATCGCCTCTTTCTTGCCAGGTTTCTTCTTTTTTTGGCAGCGTTTTCTGACAAAAATTTGTCGATGTTCGTCTGTTTGTTGGCCGCCTTCTTGTCAAGAAGCCCGCTTGAGGAACGGGGCCGTGTTTCCTTGCATGTCTTCTTGCTCCCCTTTTTTCAAGGACGGCATAGCCAGAGCAAGTAGGTGCCGTTACTCCCTTTCCAGGTGGCCGTTATGGGTAACAGAAAGGAAATACGATACTTGCGTTTGCTCTGGCAGCGAAGCCTGCCAGCCTGCTCCTGCCCCAAAAAGTGCTATGGTATAATTGTGCTGAGCTTTGGGGAGCAGGCACTGGAGGCAACGAGGCGCCAGGCTTCCAACAGTTGATCAGCGATGGGTTTGGGTAGGGAATAGGGAAGATTTACCTTCCTTAAAGGAGGTGGGGAGCGTTCTTCAGGGCAACGCGAGTGGCTCCTTTCAATCAAGGTCCAAATACGGAGACGCTGTATTTGGATTCTGCGCTGGCACGGCACACAGGGGAATGCCGACGAAGCCAGAGAAACATCCAGGAAACCTGGCAAGCTAAGAAGAAAGGGAGATGTCATGTTGAAGAAGTCTTTCCTGCGGAAGGGTCAAAAGGGACAGGGGTTGGTGGAGTACTCGCTCATCATCGCCCTGGTGGCAATTGTGGTCATTGCTATCCTCGTCCTGATGGGTCCACAGATCGGTGTCATCTTTAGCACGATTACACACGGACTCTAAGCGACTTGCGCGACGTCACAGCCTCCTTGGGGGATCGCTCACCTGGCGTGCCACTATCGCACTCATCACATTGGCCTCCAGGGGGGCTGGCGGGCAGAAGATTGACGCAGGGACGCACCACCTCGTCTTTTGGCCCTTGCCTGCTGGCAGGGGACAATCTTTTTGTGCAGGCGCTTTTTATCTGCTCTGGATGTAAGCTGTAACTGTAAAGCAAAGGCTCTACAAGAGACTGGCCCCTCCTCCCTCGCAAGGGATCGCTCTTCGAGAGGAGGAGGGGCAAGCTCCCCAAGACCTGTGCAAAGCTAAAGGAGGTTGAGCGATGCAGACGCAGGTACGCCCTGCTCGTCAACGCAGCAGCGGTGGACGGACGCTCATGCTGCTGGGTCTGGTTCTGGCGTTGGCCGCAGCGGCAATTGTCTTCTATATTACCAGCAGCGTGCAGGGAACATTGTCTCAAACCGTTACGGTGGTCACGGCGGCCATGAATCTGAAGAGTGGCACGATCTTGACCCTGGATGGCACGCCACCCGCTGTGCAGGTTCAGGCTGCCTTTGCTGTCAAGCAAGTTGATAAGAAACTCGCTCCTCCTGATGCGTATGTCTTCACCACTCAGGATGCCCTCAATACCGTGCTGGTGAATCACGTCGTCAGAGAAGATTTCCTGATGGGCGATATTCTGCGCAACAACGATCCGCGCCTGGCCCTCATCGGCACAACCTCTGGCACCAGCATCACCAATATCAACCCTCCGGCACTACCAGACAACTCGGTCCTGGCGGTCCTGGCGGTTGATAACGCGGGCATCGGCTTGCAGCCAGGCGATCTGATCGACATCATTGCTACCCAGACATTTACTACGGTCGATCCGAAGACAAAGCAAGCAATCACAGACCGCATCTCGCAGACGACCTTAACCAAGGTGCCGGTCTATGCAGTGGATGTGCCCGCGAAGGGCAAGATCGTGGTCGTCCTGAGCAACCAGGATGCTGTCTATCTGGCGCAGTTGGAGAACAGCGGCTATATCCTGACCGTTGTGATTCGCAAACCCGGTGATCCTAATGATCCCAGCGGGGCGAACCCGCCAGGTGGCAATAATGACCCGACATCGCCAATAGATGATACGAATATCTTTAATCACTTCGGGTTCCCAACACCAGGGTTTCCTTGAGCGTTGTTGGGGTGAAATGCAAGCGTTGCCCTCGAGAGAGGAGGTTGCCGGGCGTCTGGTGAGGAGAACTCCGCTTCCCTTACGTCCGGCGCCCCCTTGTCTGCGCAGCAATAATCAAGCAGCAATGTGTAGCAGGGTTATGTGGCCGAGAGGCGCCAGAAGAGATAGGTGATCATGCAGCCAGCATGGAATAACGGGAACGGGCGAATCCGCTTGATGATTGTGGATGATGTGCCTGATACAACGGAGAACGTGCAAAAGCTGTTGTATTTCGAGCGCGACATTCAGGTGATCGCCACTGCCGCAAGTGGGCAGGAGGCGATTGCCAAAGCGGTGCATCTGGTTCCTGATATTATCCTGATGGATATTAATATGCCCGACATGGATGGCCTGCGCGCAGCAGAGATCATTCTTCAGCAGGTCGCCACGCGGGTGGTGATGATGTCGGTGCAGGCGGAGCCAGAATACCTGCAACGGGCGCTGCTGGTTGGCGCCAGGGGCTATCTCACCAAGCCGTTCTCTGGCGATCAATTGAGCAATACCCTGCGCAGCGCCGCGCAGGTGCCATCACAGCGTCTTGATGACGCTGTGATGGACCAGCGTCCGGGGGGAAACGGCAGAAGAAAAGGGGCGGCGCCAGGTTATCCGCCACCGCCCGATGCCTACCCGGCGCCATCCCTCGCGCGCGCGCGCCAGCATATCATCGCGGTCTTCGGTGGCAAAGGCGGCGTCGGGCGGAGCGTGATTGCCTTGAACCTGGCAGTGGTGCTGTGCCAACTAACGGAAGAGCGCGTGGCGCTGATTGACGCCGACCTGCAAGCGGGAGATGTCCATGTGCTGCTCAACATGAATACGTCGAGCAGCATCGATGATTTGCGCGAGGCCGTGAGCCTGGATGCAGAGATTATTCACCATTCGATGGCTGTTCACGAAAGTGGCCTGATGGTCCTGCGGGCGCCACTGCAACCTGAATCGGCGGAGCGTTTCACCGAGGATGAGATGAAGCGCATTATGGTAGACTTGCGCGAGAACTTTGATTATCTGGTCGTTGATCTCTCGACCGCCTACTCCGAAGCGAACTTGATGATCCTGGAGATGGCCGATCAGATTGTGCTGGTGACGACCCTGGAGTTGACCTCGCTCAATAAAGCCACGCGCTTCTTTGAGGTAGCGGATCGCCTGGGCATTGCGGAGCAAAAGATCGTGCTGGTCTGCAATCGGGTGCAAGCCTACTATGGGATCAAACCCCAACAACTTGAGGCCCAGGTGCGCCATCGCGTAGCGGCGCTCTTTCCCGAAGAGAACCAGCTAATGGCGAATGCGGTCAATCGGGGCGTTCCATTTGTCCTTTATCAGCGCAGCCATCAAGTGACCAAGCAGTTTATTGCGCTGGCGAAGCAACTTATCATAAGAGCCACGCAGGAGGAGCGCGACAAAGTTGGCAGCGTGGCTAAAAAGCCCAAACGAGGTTTGTTTAAGCGCTAAATCAGCGCGTGTTTGCGTTGCTCTGTTCTAAAAGAAGAGGGAAGAAATGGCGCTCTTAAAGCGGTATGGAGACACTCCGGTACCGGGTGGGGGACGAGTCAATGGCAACGGTCACGAGAGCGGCCCGTTATCCGGCGGCGCGCCACCCGCGCCTGGTTCGTATGGCCCACCCGAATTGCCACCGCAGGCGCGTTCCGCGCTCAATATGAACACGGGCAATCCTGCGCTTACGCGCGAAAATAGTTTTTATGACCTCAAGAGCAAAGTCCAGAACATGCTCATTGCTGAACTGGACCCCAAAATTGACTTGAGCCAGACGGCCCAGGTGCGCCGCACCATCGAAGAACTCTTCAATCTGATCCTTGATCAACAAGGGATCGTCTTAACCCGCGTGGATCGCATGCGTCTCTTTGAGGCCATTGCGGCGGAGATCCTGGGCCTGGGGCCAATTGAGCCGCTGCTCAAAGACGACTCCGTGACTGAAATTATGGTCAATGGCCCCAAGCAGGTCTATGTTGAGCAGGCTGGCAAGCTCTATAGAACGGATATTCGCTTCAAGGATGATGACCATGTGATGCGGGTGATTGATCGCATCATCTCTCCCCTGGGGCGGCGCTGCGATGAAAGCTCGCCAATGGTCGATGCGCGTCTCTCCGATGGCTCGCGGGTCAACGCGATTATTCCGCCGCTCTCGCTGGTTGGCCCGGTACTGACTATCCGCAAGTTTGCCAAGACCCCCTTCACCGAGCATGATCTGGTGCGTTTTGGCACGCTGACACAGGATATGGTCGAGTTCTTGCGCGCCTGTGTGCAGGTCCGGTTGAATGTCGTCGTCTCTGGAGGCACTGGCTCCGGCAAGACGACCTTCCTGAATGTGCTGTCCAGCTTCATTCCCAATGATGAGCGTATTGTGACCATCGAAGACGCCGCCGAGTTGCAACTGCGCCAGGAGCATGTGGTGACGCTGGAAAGCCGCCCGGCCAATATCGAAGGCAAGGGCCGCATCTCGATTCGTGAGTTGGTGGGCAATGCCCTGCGTATGCGGCCAGACCGGATTATTGTTGGTGAGGTGCGCGGCGGCGAGGCGCTGGATATGCTCCAGGCCATGAATACTGGCCACGATGGCTCGCTCACCACCCTGCACAGTAACAGTCCGCGTGATACCCTGGCGCGTATGGAGACGATGGTCTTGATGGCAGGCATGGACCTGCCGCATCGGGCGATCCGTGAGCAGATTTCTAAGGCGGTCCAATTAATTGTGCATGAGTCGCGTATGAAGGATGGTACGCGCAAGATCGTGAATATCTCTGAGGTGCAGGGGATGGAGGGGGATGTCGTGGTGATGCAGGATATTTTTGTCTTCGAGCAGACAGGTGTCGAGAATGGCCGTATCCAGGGGCGCCTGCGGCCTACAGGCATTCGCCCTCGCTTTATGGAGACATTCGAGGTTTCTGGGGTCCATCTGCCGCCAACCATTTTTGGGTATGGCAATATGTGGTAAACGCGCCGCTGAGCAAGCCCCTGTTCTCAAGAGGAGGAAGCTATGCAGCTTCTGATCTACGGCCTGACCGGGCTGACCATGCTGAGCGTTCTATTGATCTTCACCGGGCTGCGCCGCGTGGCTGTGCGCCGGGAAACCTCCATGAGTAGCCGCTTGCAGGCATTCGGTGGGCGTGGCGCCCAGTTGGCCTCGCCAAAACAAGCGGCAGGTGGACTGCAAATGGCGCGGATGGTGGATCGCGCTTTTGGTCGCCAGACATTTGCCCAGCGGCTTGCTCGTGACCTCGCCAGAGCCGATCTGAAGATCACCGTTGGTGAATATCTGGTAGCGGTGGGGGTCTTTATCTGCCTGGGCCTGCTGCTTGGGCTGGTCATGCAAAATATCGTCGTGGCCCTGGTGTTGGTGGCCGCCGCGATCATCGTGCCTCGTATGATGGTGAGCAGCAAGCGAACGGCGCGATTGCGCAATTTCAACGCGCAGCTTGCCGATACGATTACCTTGCTGTCAAATTCGCTGCGCTCTGGCTATAGCCTGTTGCAAGCGATGGAACTGGTCTCGCGTGAGGCGCGCCCCCCCATGTCCACTGAGTTTGAGCGCGTCGTGCGTGAAGTGGGACTGGGACGCGCGCCAGAAGAGGCGTTGGCCAATCTGGTCCGAAGGATTCAGTCCGATGATCTCGAACTGATGGTGACAGCCATCAATGTGCAGCGGGAGGTCGGCGGGAATCTGGCAGAGATTCTGGATACCATCTCTGCGACTATCCGCGAGCGCGTCAAGCTCAAAGGCGAGATTAAAGTGCTGACCTCCCAGCAACAATATTCCGGCTATATTATCGCCGCGATGCCCATTGCGCTGGCCTTGCTGCTCTTTGCCATTAACCCAACCTATATGTCGCGCCTCTTTACCGAGACGCACTGGTGTGGGTGGTGTCTGGTTGGAAGCAGCCTGACGATGATATTGTGCGGATTCCTGGTGATTCTGAAAATTGTCAACATTGAGGTGTAGTCAATGCGAAGACGAGGGAGCCAGATATGCTGAGCGCCATCTTCCCTGTTCTGGCGATGTTTCTCGCCTTCTTTGGGGTCCTGCTGGTGGTCATTGGGTGGGTTGGTGGCAGTCGCCCCAAACCAATGGAGAAGCGCCTGCACGAGTTTGCGCCGCGACCGATCTCTGTAGAAGACCTTGAATTTGAGCAACCAATCTCAGATCGCTTTTTCCGCCCGCTGCTGGGACAGTTGTCGCGGATTGTTTCGCGCAACACACCCAGCAATGTGATGGAGACGGCCCAGAAGCGCCTGCTCTATGGGGGCAACCCGAACAACCTGACCGTTGCCGATTTTATGGGGATCAAAGGACTGGTCGCCGTCCTGCTGGCGGGGCTGGCGCTGGTGATTTGTTTTCTGGGCAGCACCAGTTTCTTCTTTACCGTGCTGATGGTGGTTGTGCTGGGTGGGCTGGGGTTTCTCTTGCCCGATTTCTGGCTTGGCTCCAAAGTGCGCCAGCGCCGCAGACGGCTCTTCCGCGCCTTGCCTGATGCGATTGACCTGCTCTCCATCAGTGTTGAGGCTGGCCTGGGCTTTGATGCCGCGCTCAATCGCCTGGTAGAAAAAACCGACAATGAACTGACCTATGAGTTTGGGCGCGTGATTGCAGAGATGCGCGTGGGCGTGCCCCGCCGCGATGCCCTCAAGGCATTGGCCGAGCGCACGGGTCTCCCCGATCTGGGTATCTTTGTGACGGCCATCATTCAGGCTGAGCAGCTTGGCGCCAGTATTGCCGGGGTCTTACACATTCAATCCAACGAGATGCGCATTCGTCGTCGCCAGCGCGCCGAAGTGCTGGCGCACCAGGCGCCGATCAAGATGCTCTTTCCAATGGCCTTCTTGATCTTCCCGCCGATGTTTGTCGTTATCCTTGGCCCATCGATCCCCACTGTCGCCCACCTTTTCCTGCCCAATCTTTTCCTCTAACCCTGCTGTCCACGCGCCTGCTTATCCTGGCTCAGCGAAAGCTGCCGGATAGAGCAGGCGCACCAGCTACCAACCCACACTGGCATAGCCCACCTTGCTTGCTCAGGCGCCTTCTCCTGAAGAACGCGCCTCCCTGGGCAGTACTATCTGGCTATCTGCTTTCAGGAAGCAAAGAAAGGGCTAGACGTGGGATACAAACTCTGCTATACTATGCCCTAGCCAGGCAGCCAATCGTAGTCGGCCCCAAAGTGCTGCTGCTCGCGTTCTCTCAGGCGCTGTTTTTGTAGCAGGCCGATGGCCGATCTGATGGGAGCGCCATCGCGCTGGGCGAGGAGGTGATGCCGGTCCGGCTGGGGTCGCGCAGCTCGCTTGCAGGCGAAGCGAGTTGTCTGTTCTGTGCCTGTCTCTGCTTCTTTTATGTTAAAACTGATTGGAGGGAACGATATGGAGCGCGCCCTGAAAAGATGGGTGGCTTCAGGATTTGCCGCAATCTTCCTCGCGTTGTTTGTAACGCTTACCCCTGCGGCGGCAAGTTCCCAAAGCCCTGCCCAGACGTTGACGGCTACCCCCTTCCAGGGAACGATTACCAACTATGCCAATGTGCGCAGTGGCCCCACGCTGCACGACCATATCCTTCGTGTTGATCGGCCCGGCACGTCCGTTACTGTTTATGCGCAGGTGACGGGGCAGTCAGCCTGGGCGGGTAATCTCTGGGATCGCATCTCATCTACCTCTGCCAGTCCCCAGTATGTCTATTCGGCGCTGGTACAAAGCTCCAGCAGTGGTGGCGGCGGTGGTCCCCCTCCGCCTCCTCCGAGCGCCAGCGGAAAGCTGATCGTGGTCTCGCTCTCGAAGCAGTGGCTCTGGGCCTATGATAATGGCGCGCAGGTCTTTAATACGCCAGTGACAACGGCGCAGCCTGGCCTGGTCACGCCGGTAGGGACATGGCATATCTTCAGCCACCTGCACCCAACCACGTTCTACTCGCCCTGGCCCCCAGGCAGCCCCTACTACTATCCCCCAACCCATATCAACTATGCAATGGGGTGGCATTCTGGCGGCTATTTCCTGCATGATTCGTACTGGCGCTCGGTGTATGGCCCAGGCACGAATGTCTGGCACCATGATCCAGTTGATGGCTGGTTGACGGGCACGCATGGCTGCATCACCGCGCCGCTCGCAGCGATCATCTGGCTGTATAACTGGGCGCCCAACGGCATAGAGTTGGATGTCGTGAGATAAGACCATCTCGTGCTGCACGAGATCGGCTCTCTGCTCACCCAGCCACGCAAGCGCCCGCAGGCGGGTCGGTAATTGTGATCACCGACCCGCCTGCGGGCGCTTGCTTTGAGGGCCTCAGCGATGCTCTGGGGAGCCGATGAGCGCGAACTGCTCAATCTTGAAGCTGGCATCAACGGCGCTGCAATTGAGGAGGGTGCCTTCAATGTCATCGATGTCGGCTGGCTTGTGCAGAAACGCCTGCCCACCAAAGATAAGGTGGGGACGCTGGATCGCGGGGAGCGCCGCCAACTGGCGGGAGACCTCGGCAATAGTCTGGCTGCGCGCTGCCATCGTTGCTGAAAGGCAGAGAACTGCCGGGCGCAGGGTTTGCACGCTCTCGATGAGATGGGCAGGTTCCACATTCTGCCCAAGATAGGTGATGCGCAGGCCCGTATGCCGACGCCGGAGCAGCAGCGCCAGCGCCAGTGGGCCGAGTTCATGGTACTCGCCTGGCGCGCACCCAACCAGAATCAGCGGACCTGAGCGAGCTGTCGGCTCGCTGCGATAGATCGCCGCCAACTGCGAGCGCAGCAAGGCGGTGGCAAAATGCTCACTGGTGATCGTCGTCTCGCCGTGTGCCCATCCCTCGCCAACCTCAAACATGGCTGGCCGGATGATGGATTCGATGACCTGCTCGACCGTAAACAGCGCAAAAGCGCACGCCAATATCCTGGAGGCGCTCATTTCATCCAGGCGATGGAAGGCCAGCAAGAGCGCGTCAATCTGCGCTCTGAATTGATCTGCCTGATTGGTGTGGGCCGCGCCGGTCGTTTCTGGCGCGCCCGCCCCGCCCGCGCCCGACACTACCCTGCCTGGCTGGTCAAAGTCGGGCGCAGAACCTGCTGATTCCGCCGCATCTGGCGCGGGGGTCAGGCTGCGCAGCAGGGCAATGGCCTGGCTGATCGTCAGGCCATTCTCGACCTCTTCACGCAGCCAGCGGATGATAGCAATATCCCGCTCCGAATAGAGCCGGTAGTCATTCTCACCCCGAAACGGTCTGAGAACGCCATAGCGGCGCTCCCAGGCGCGCAAGGTAGGCGCGGGCACGCCGGTCTGTCGGACCACTGCTTTGGTATTAAACAGCGGGGTTGTTGCGTAATTCTCCAGGGCTGCTCGCCCTAGCCGGTCAGCCCGACCTGCCATTGCGCTCCTCCAGAACCAATCGTATCATTCTTTGCCGTTGTGGTTGTTCTTATAGCATATCATGCGGCAGCCGGTGGCGTCCACTCTTTGCATAGGGAGGGCCAACGCTCGCCAGGTGATGGAAGGGCTGTCCAGGAGACCTGATGGAGCCGGGTGGTTGGTGCTTCGCTTCAGTTTGTGACCCAGAGGTATACTGTACTTTGTAGCGAGGTGGGGAGGGGTGATGGGCTAGCTGTTAGAATCGCTGGAAACAAAAGAGCAAGCTGATGTCCGCATCTCAGAAACGTTGGGCCAGTTCGCGCCTGCTGGCGGCAAATATCCGGCGCGCGCGGCGGTTTCGGCTGCTGCGCTTTCGCCTGGCAACGTTTGGGCTGTTCGAGCCGCATCCGCTCTATGGCCGAAGGGCGTTTAGCCATCCCTGGTGGCAGGTGAATCCGCGCGTGGCCTGGCTCCTGCTGCGCCATACGCCAGCCTATGGGCGCTGGCTGGCCGAGATGGAGGCGACGGCACGCGGTGGCGCGGCTGGCTGGTGGGAACATCGCGCTGGTCCAGCGGGCGCCGGGCGCCTGCGCGCCTGGATCAGTGCCACCAACAGCGCATCCGCAGAGGAGCCATGACGGCAGAAGGCGGTGGGTCGCCATTGTCAAGGATAAGCAGTGTCTAGAACAACCGGGCCACCATGATCAGCATGGTGGCCCGGTTGTCTGCACATACTACCGCTGTGTCGTCGGCTCCTCGGCGCTCGCCTGGCGCGCAGACGCCGCTATTGGCTTCGACGGGAGCGGCTGGAGCGAACGCTGCCGCTGTCGCCATAGGTCCGGCGCCCATTCATCGCGGCGGTCTGGTTGGTGGCCCCGGCAGAAGTGCTGGTCAGCACCTCCATCGCTTTGAGCCGCCAGTAGCGGGCGCTGGCAGGCTTTTTCAGCGAGAGATATTCAGCCAGCACATCATCCGTAATGTTGGGATTGGCGGTCAGGGCTTCAATGGTGAGTTGCAGCTTATCTGCTGCCTCCATCGTGCTGCCGAGAGGGCCGCTATCGCCGGTAGATGAAACCACCTGCGCGTGCCCAATTGCCAGCACAGGTCCGCTGATGGGGACGCTGGCATGCCCATTACCGTTGGCGCCCATCTCGTCGAGATCATCCAACCCGGCGAGCAGATCGACGGCATCAGCCGCGCTTGACCGGCTGGGGCTATTCAATGCCGGGCGATTGGGCGCCGCGACGGAAGGCAGCGGGCCAGTGCTGCCAGCAGGGCCGATAGAGAGCCGGTTGCGATTGACCTCGGCGACAGTGGCGAGTTGGCGCTGGAGTTTTTCCATGTGTTCCTGCTGATCGGCATCAGTAATCGTTTCGGCCATCATCGTATAGACAATGCCTAGCAGCGGGAAGGACGAGGCCAGAAATGGGAAGATATTGGCGAGCCAGGGAGCATACTGCTCAGCAACGCTCAGGGCTGTCGTGCTATGGAACTGCTTGGAATAGGCCCAGTTCATCGCCCAGGAAAAGAGCGTACACAGCAGGATCAACAGCCAGTGCTGCCAGACAGCGCGCCAATTGCGATAGCGCCGGTAGCGCTGGAAAGCTGTCCAACTGAGCAGGTAGATGGTCACGTCGATGCTGATGGCGATGGAGTAGCTGACGGCCCAGGACCACGAATTATTGGCGGGTTCAAAAGAATTGAAGAAATATGCCACATGTGGAATGGAGGCCGCCAGAAATACAGCAAATGCTGCCCAGAAAAAATAACGCATAGAGAATCCAACCTGTTTCCTGAACACTGTCACCTGCCGGGAGTTCCGGAGGGTGAGAGCCACTCAACCGACAACACAAGCCTGTTGCCTTCGCCTTCGCTGTGCAAGACGAGCTAACGCTACAAGGGTAACACAGGAGCCAAGAGGCCATATCAGGCAGAGAGCGGGATGGCAGGCGGCTTCACAGGTATTTCGCGCTGCGCTCAAGCGTCGGTGAGCCAGTACCTTTTTCCTACCTTGCTCCCGAAGACGCTGCTGATGCAGGGAGGATAGGGCGTGAGAGAGCGGTAAGAAGCCTCGACACGGGCATAATGCAATATTTCTGGAAACTCACCAATACTCTTGACAACCCCGCAGAGGTTATGCTATACTCTCCTTTGCGTCGGTACGAGTGATGCAAATCACCAGACCGATGTCGGGGGAGATGGGGAGGATGGAACGTTTGGGTGTTCCACCTGGAACTTTCCAAGATTTTTCCAGAACTTCACCAAAGCCCTTGACAAGTCCCCAAAAGTATGTGATAATAGCAGGGCGTCCTCCGCGCAGGCTCTTCAGAAATGAAGCGCGCAAACGGACAAGACGCACCGGAATCACATCCGGGGATGGGAACCTGACCCGCCGCCCGACGTTGGTTGGGAGGAAGCGCGGGAAAGTACCTGAACAACTGCATAAGCGCATAATGTGACGCACGGGTCATCAGCATCGTCAGGTGTGAGAAACACACGATGCGGGTATGATAATTTGCTAGCTGCGTAATTGATTGAATTCTGCTGACCTGACGGAGGGTTAGCTAAGCTACGCAGGGTGCATGGTGGATGCCTTGGCGCCAAGAGCCGATGAAGGACGCGGAGACCGGCGAAACGTGAACGGGGAGCTGCATGCGAGCTTTGATCCGTTCGAATCCGAATGGGGCAACCCACTCAGACAATATCTGAGTACCGCTCACTGAATCCATAGGTGAGACGGGGGGCACCGGGGGAACTGAAACATCTAAGTACCCCGAGGAAAAGAAATCAACCGAGATTCCCTAAGTAGTGGCGAGCGAAAGGGGAAGAGCCCAAACCAGCGAGGCTTCGGCCTGGCTGGGGTTGTAGGCCCAGCATATGGGAGTAAGAAATCCAAGCGTTAGTCGAAGGACTTCTGGAAAGGTCCGCCGCAGACGGTGATAGCCCGGTAGACGAAAACGCGCGGACTCCCGCTGGATGCCTGAGTACCACGGAGCACGAGAAACTTTGTGGGAAGCAGGGGGGACCACCCTCCAAGGCTCAATACTCTTGGCGACCGATAGTGAACAAGTACCGTGAGGGAAAGGTGAAAAGCAGCCCAGGAGGGCGATGAAAGAGATCCTGAAACCATGTACCCGCAAGCAGTCAGAGGCATGTTAGCTTCCCTTCTTCGGAAGGGTTGCTGCGGCTAATGGCGTGCCTATTGAAGAATGATCCGGCGAGTTAATCTGTGCAGCCAGGTTAAGGTACGGTAAAGTACTGGAGCCGCAGCGAAAGCGAGTCTTAACAGGGCGCTAAGTTGCACAGATTAGACCCGAAACTGGGTGAGCTACCCATGGCCAGGGTGAAGCGCGGGTAAGACCGCGTCGAGGCCCGAACCCACTAGTGTTGCAAAACTAGGGGATGAGCTGTGGGTAGGGGAGAAATTCCAATCGAACCCAGAGATAGCTGGTTCTCCCCGAAATGCATTTAGGTGCAGCCGTGGGGGTCGTCCAACGGAGGTAGGGCTCTGAATGGGCTAGGGGCCAAGTGCTGGTTACCAAACCCAACCAAACCGCAAATGCCGTTGTGATTTTGCTCCACGAGTGAGGCAGTGGGGGCTAATCTTCATTGCCGAGAGGGAAACAACCCAGATCGCCAGCTAAGGTCCCTAAATCTATGCTAAGTGGTAAAGGTTGTGGTGTCGCGTAGACAACCAGGATGTTGGCTTAGAAGCAGCCACCATTTAAAGAGTGCGTAATAGCTCACTGGTCGAGTAACGCCGCGCTGACAACGTATCGGGGCTCAAGCATAGTACCGAAGCTGCGGGTGTGACACTCCCCCCACTCTATATCCTCTCTTCGGAGAGGTGATGGGTGGGACAAGGATGCCACGCTGTAGGGGAGCGTTCTCGCATAGCTGAGAAGGCAGACTGTGAAGACTGCTGGAGCGAAGAGAAGTGCGAATGCCGGAATGAGTAGCGTCAATGGATGTGAAAACCATCCACACCGGAAACCTCAGGGTTCCTGGGCCACGTCAGTCGTCCCAGGGTTAGTCGGGGCCTAAGCCGAGACCGTTACAGGTGTAGGCGATGGATAGCATGTTGGATATTCATGCACCGGCACTGAGTAGTGCGATGGGGGGACGCGGCAGGGTAAGCGATCCAGCCAAATGGACAGGGCTGGTTTGCCTCTGTAGGCCGGGGTTTAGGGAAATCCGGACCCCACATAAGGCCGAGGGAGGTACTACGAGCGCCTACGATGAGTAGGCCAAGTCGCCTAACGCCCACACCGCCAAGAAAAGCCTCTAAGCCTATGCTCAGAGCCGCCCGTACCGCAAACCGACACTGGTAGGTAGGGGTAAGTACCTCAAGGTGTGCGAGTGATCCTCCGTTAAGGAACTCGGCAAATTAACCCCGTAACTTCGGAAGAAGGGGTGCCCTAGTAGGGTCCATTGTTCCGGTCTTATCTTCGGGTGAGACCTGGCTTCAATGTGGCGCGAGGGGGTCGCAGGGAGCAGGCTCAAGCGACTGTTTAACAAAAACACAGGTCTCCGCAAAGGCGAAAGCCGATATATGGGGGCTGACTCCTGCCCAGTGCCGGAATGTTAAAGGGAGGGGTGTTCGTAGCTCTGAACTGAAGCACCGGTGAACGGCGGCCGTAACTATAACGGTCCTAAGGTTAACAAACGCTAGCCTTAGTAAAACCGAACTATATGCGGGAAACTCCTCAAAAACCGCGCGGTACTCGTTGGCAATGTCTGCTATGTGGCAGCCGCAATGGTGGAACAACCATTGGCGAGGAAAGCATGGCGACGCCAGCAGTAAAAATCCGACGGACATGGGGACAATCCGCAGGAAAGACTCGATCAAGCCAATGGCAAGATCGAGAATCCTCAGAGACTTTACGTTCGGGGTTGGTTATGGAACTCGATGCAGGATGGGTTACTGGATTTGTGGATGGCGAAGGCTGTTTTCACATTGCCATCAATCCACAACCAGAAATGACGGTTGGGTATCAGGTATTACCTGAATTCACCGTCGTGCAGCATGAACGGGACGTGCAACTCCTCTACGCGCTCAAGGCGTTCTTCGGCTGTGGCGTGGTTCGGAAGAATCACGGCAACCGAATGGCGTATCGGGTGCGTGGGAAGGACCACTTGCTGCAAAACATTCTCCCATTCTTCATGCAGCATCCTTTGAAGTCAAAAAAGAACGTCGATTTTCTCAAGTTCCGCGACGTACTTTTGATGATGGAGAAGGGTGAGCATCTGACCGAGGAAGGTATCACGAAGATTCGTGAGATTGCCTCGCAGATGAATCGATGCCAACTAAGATAAAGTCCGTCTGGCGTGGAAACACGTTGGGGAAAACGAGCGAAATTCCTTGTCGGGTAAGTTCCGACCCGCACGAAGGGAGTAACGACTTGAGCACTGTCTCGACGGAGGGCTCGGCGAAATTGAAATACCCGTGAAGAAGCGGGTTACCCGTGACAGGACAAAAAGACCCCGTGGAGCTTTACTACACCTTGGCCTTGAAGCGAGGCTGCGCCTGCGTAGGATAGGTGGGAGGCTGGGATCCGTCCCTCGTGGGGGGCGGGGAGCCAACGGTGAAATACCACTCTTGCGCAGTTTTGCTTCTAATGCCCTGCCCTGATCGGGGGGGCACACAGGGCCAGGCGGGTAGTTTGACTGGGGCGGTCGCCTCCTAAAAGGTAACGGAGGCGCTCAAAGGTCTGCTCAGGGTGAATGGACACCACCCGCATAGAGTGCAAGGGCACAAGCAGGCTTGACTGCGAGACGGACAGGTCGAGCAGGGACGAAAGTCGGACGTAGTGACCTACGGACCCCGCGTGGAAGGGTCCTAAATCAACGGACAAAAGCTACCCCGGGGATAACAGGCTTATCTTGCCCAAGAGTTCACATCGACGGCAAGGTTTGGCACCTCGATGTCGGCTCGTCGCATCCTGGGGCTGGAGTAGGTCCCAAGGGTTGGGCTGTTCGC
>JBJKSJ010000109.1:0-3810 GCA_046704085.1 Ktedonobacterales bacterium
GCGCTAGAGAGTCTCTTCGCTGTGGTTGAACACCAGGCCAGCGAAATCGACGTGACAAACCCGGTAGCCAGGCAACACTTGCAGTCCTCCTCGACGGTCGTGCAAATTATGCAGCAGCTTTCCGAGGCGGCGCAGCAAAGCAGTGAGAGTACCCGCGAAGCGACCCGACAGATGGAACGTCTGGCACAACTTGCAGGCCAACTGCTTACTTCTGTAGAAGTCTTTAAGCTGCAAGAAGAGCGGAGGCAGCCTATATCTGTCACAGGAGTGCGTGCTACTCCGGTATCTGGGAAGCAAGCGAGTAACCTCTTGGGGCAGGGGCCAACGCCGATGAGGCTTTTAAGGAGTGAAGGAGAGCCTCCTTCTTCCGGGCCATTCGGTCGTCAACCAGGATAAAGAAACACCCGTGTCTTGCGGGTTCTACAAGCCCTGCCAAAGACCCGGAGGAAGGAGAATAACGTGAGCAAAACAGGCGCTTCTATCGAAAAATATCTCTGTATGGGGTTGCTGATCCTCATCAGCCTTGTGGGATTGGGAGCTTGTTCGCTCTCAAGCCCGCCCACATTCCAAAACAGCACCCCCATTAAAATCGGCGCATCTATTTCCCGCTCAGGGGATTTCTCCGCAGACGGCGCGGCGCTCCAACAGGGCTATCAACTCTGGCAGGATGCAGTGAATCAGCGCGGGGGATTACTTGGTCGTCCCGTTCAGTTCGATTTCTTACCCGATAACAGTACCCCTGATCAGGTCACGGCGAATTATCAAAAGTTGATCATGGTCAACCATGATGATCTCATTGTGGGGCCTTTTTCCACAGGTTTGACGATTGCGGCATCCGCTGTCGCTGATCACTACCAGTATGCCTTTATTGAAGGGGCAGGTGTTGCCCCCAAGGTCTTTGCGCAGCAGTATACCTCCCTTTTCTCCGTCTCGGTGCCTGCAACCAGTTATCTGAAGAGTTTCGTGTACTATATCCTTTCCTTGCCACGAGATGAGCGCCCTAAAACAGTCGCTTACGCCAGTAGCGATGACTTCTTTACCCAACCTCAGATCGATGCTGCAAAGCAATTGCTGGAAGCCGGCGGAGAGAAGACAGTTCTGTATGACATATATCCGGCAGACACCACGAGTGATTTTACCTCCATTGCCGACAAGATCATCCAGGCCAGGCCTGATGTGGTCATCCTGGGAACCGACAGTCCCCAGCCATGTGTGGAGTATATGAAGGAGTTTAAGCAGCAGCACTTTAACCCAGGCGCCATTATTGCGACGGCTGGGCCTGACCAGGGCGCTCAGTTTACTGGCCCGTTGGGAGGAGCAAGTTCGGCAGAGGGTATCTTTGTCCCCAATGGGGGCTGGTATCCAGAAGTCAACAACTATCAAAACAGCCAGTTCGTGCAGGATTATCTCGCCAAGTACGGCGGGCCTTCCAGTGAGATCAGCGCAGATACTGCTGAGGCGTATTCAGTAGGCCAGGTGCTAGAGCAAGCCGTGACGAGGATTCACAGCATCAATAATGCCCAGTTGATCCAGGAACTCCACGCCGATGCCTTCAATACCTTGCAAGGTCCGGTCAAGTTTGCCAATGATGGACAAAATAGTGTTGCGGTGGCGTTCCTCTTCCAATGGCAAAATGGCAATTTGATCGTGGTATATCCCAATTATGCTGCACAGGAGAATCCAGAGTTTCCCAAGCCCTCCTGGCCGTAACGCACAACCAGATTGGTGAAGGTTGGGGGCAGCGTTGGATCAAGCTGCCCCCGGCAAGCTAGAGAACCCCATTGAGGGCCATGAGCCGCAATTCGGTCATATCCTCTATCGCGTATTTCAGCCCCTCGCGCCCCAACCCGGACTCTTTCACGCCGCCATAGGGCATGTGGTCGATGCGATAGCTGGAGATGTCGTTGACGATGACGCCGCCAACTTCTAGGTCATTGAACGCGCGAAAGGCATGCTCCAGGTTCTGGGTGAAAACGCCAGCCTGCAAGCCGTAATTCGAATCATTCACTGCCTTCAGCGCCTCGTCGAAATCGTGGAAGGTGAAGACATCCACGATAGGCGCAAAGACCTCGCGGCTGCATACTTTGCTCTCACGTTTCACATTGGTAAGGATGGTGGGCTGGAAAAAGCTCCCCTCACGCTTGCCCCCCGTGACCACATGCGCGCCCTCGCTTACCGCCTCTTGCACCCATTGCTCAGTGCGCGTCAGCGCCTTCTCGTCAATCATAGGGCCAACATCCGTCGTGTCTTCCAGCGGATCGCCCAGTTTCAGCGCCTCGGTGTTGGCCTTGAGGCTAGGCAGAAATTGATCGGCGATGGCCTCGTGGACATAGACGCGCTGGACAGAGATGCAGGTCTGCCCTGCATAGGAAAAAGCCCCTGTGCTGATGCGCCTGGCTGCGACCTCCAGGTCAGCGTCTTTATCAACGATGACAGCCGCATTTCCGCCTAGCTCCAATACAATCTTCTTTTTGCCTGCCATCGCTTTCATGCGCCAGCCAACATCCATCGAGCCGGTGAAGGTGAGCAGCTTGAAGCGTTCATCCTGCACCAATCGATCACCCATGGTACGATTGGTTGGCACAATATTCACCGCCCCTGCTGGTATGCCCGAATCGGCGATGATGCGGCCAACGGTTAGCATCGTCAGCGGGTCGGCAGAAGGTGGTTTGAGCAGAATCGAGCAGCCCGCCGCGATGGCCGGAGCAATTTTATGCGCGGCCAGATTCAGCGGAAAGTTGAACGGAGAAATGCCCAGCACAGGACCAATAGGCACACGCCGCGTGATGCCCAGCCGACCCTTGCTGCCAGGCATCAGATCGAGCGGGATCACCTCGCCACCTATGCGCTCGGCCTCGATGGCAGCCTGGCGAAAAGTGAAGACAGCGCGCTCGGTCTCCACGCGGCAATCGCGGATGGGCTTGCCGGATTCCTGGACCATCAGGCGCGCAATTTCCTCTTTCTGGGCACTGATGCCCTCGGAGATAGCGCGCAGGATGCCAGCGCGCTCATAGGTGGGCAGCTTGCGCATGACCTCGAAGGCTTGAACAGTTGCCTGCACCGCCTCTTCAAGTAAGGCTGCGTCGGCCTGAAACGTCCGGCCAACCACTTCGCCGGTAGTAGGGCTGATCACATCCAGAGTCTCGCCCGCTTCCTTCCAGACGCCGCCAATCAGTATTGGTTAGGTATGGATCATCGTTGTTGCCATCAGAGAAACCCCCTCTGGTCTTCATCAAAAACGTTGGCTTGTATTCGCCTACGAAGCGCCAAGCTTGCTACGCATCCAATCAGCCTGCTGAGGCCGATATTTATACGGAATGTTATTGCAAACATGATTCCCATCCTCGAATATCCACAGTTCTGCTGCGCCACCGGCTTCCGCAGCCATTTGCTCTGCCTCTTCGGGTGGGAAGAGGCGATCTAAACGGCCCATGATGATGAGCAGTGGGCATGTGACTTTCTCCATCACTCCCTGAAGCGTAAACTTCTGCAACAGCGCGCGCGCTGCCGTCTGATCGGCAGCTTTAAGGCGATAGATGAATGCCTCCTGCGTGAGCAGCGGATAGCGGTCAAAGTGTTTTGCCAGGTTGTACGCGCCTGCAACACTGATAGCTGCTCTGATGCGTGGCTCAAACGCAGCTGCGCGTGGGGCATAGTGGCCGCCAAGGCTCACCCCCATCAAGCCGACACGGCTAGTATCGACGTCTGGGCGTCCCTCCAGATAATCGATGGGAGAGTGTATAGGCGTCACATTGTCATGGCGCAGTGGATGCTCGAACTCCATCTCGCCCTGGCCAGGGCCATCTATGG
>JBJKSJ010000110.1:0-11356 GCA_046704085.1 Ktedonobacterales bacterium
GCTCTGCCTGTACCGCCAGCGTCTCGTCGGCCTGACAATGCGCCAGGAGGGACGGCGGCGAATCGACGCTGCCAGGGGATTTGCTCTAATAAGGTACAATAGCGACACGCTCACCTATCTCCCAACGCCCGAAGGAGTGATCCCATGCAGCCATCCCCAGCGCCCTCCGATGCCCTGCATCCAGAGCCAGCCGCTGTTGTGGCGAGCGCGAACGCCGCAGCGACGACGGGCGGCGCGCCCGCGCTGATCGGCGCGGTGATGGCGATGAGCGCGGCGGTGATGTGGGGCACAAACGGCGTCATCTCGCGCTTTCTCTTTCAGAAAGGCGTCACGCCGCTCACGCTGGTGGAGTCGCGTTCGATCATCACGGCGCTGGGCATGGGTGGCTTGCTCCTCTGCGTGGGGCGCGGCAAGCTGCGCGTGCGCCGCCGCGATCTGCCGCTGCTCTTGCTCTTTGGGCTGGCGCTGGCGATTGTCACCTACGCCTATTTTGTGGCAATCAATCTCTTGCCGGTGGCCGTCGCCGTGATGATTCAATATACCGGGCCAACCTTGATCGCGCTCTATACGGCGCTGGCGTTGCGGCGCATGCCGCCGGGGCGCATCTGGGCGGCGCTGGGGTTGACCCTGGCGGGCGTGGCGCTGCTCTCCGGGCTGGGCAGCCTGCTCACCGGAGCGACGACAGCGGGTATCACGGCGCTGGGGCTGCTCGTCTCCTTTGGCTCGGCGGTGGCGATGGCCTTCTACATGCTGGTGGGCGAGCGCCTGGGCAAGCGTATGCCCGCGCAGACAAGCGTCGTCTACGGCTTTGCCTCGGCCTCGGTGATCTGGCTGCTCATCCAGCCGCCCTGGCGCTTCCAGGCAGCCGCCCTGGCCCCGGACGCGCTGCCACTCGTGCTGGCGGTGGGCATCGTGGGCACGCTGATTCCCTTCGGCCTCTTCCTGGCGGCGGTCAACCGGCTGGACGCGACGCGCGCCGCCATCCTGGCGACCCTGGAGCCAGTGACGGCGGCGCTGCTCAGTTGGGTCTGGCTGGGCGAGCATCTGGACGCCTGGCAGTTGCTGGGCGGGCTGCTCGTGCTGGTTGGCGTGACCATTGTGCAACTTCGCAGGCGCTAGCCAGCCGGTTCACGCACCTCATCATAGATGATCGTCACGCTGCCCGGCGTGCCCTCCAGGGTATAGGTCAGCCCCTTATGCAGCAGGCAATGGAACGGGAAGAAGGCGCCCGTTGGCGGATTGGTGATGACGGCCAGCGGCGCCGTGTCGTCCTCCAGTCCATCGTAGAGCGTGAGCGTGAACTGCCCGCCAGTATTGACCACCACCCAGCCCAGCAGCGTGCCAAAGACGATACCCTGCGGCGCGAGCGGGATGGGCTTGGGCGTCGTTCCGTTCCCAACGGCGGTTTTGCTGGGCTGCGCCGTGTCAATATGCCAGGGGCGGTAGCGGCGCCTGGGGCCAGCGAGTGGCTCCATTGTGGGGATCGGCGACGCGCCAAAGGGTGAGGAGGAGGCCACATAGCCCCAACGCTCAGCCAGAAGGTGCGCGGCTGGCTGGGAGGGTGGCTCCTCTGGCTCGTCCGTTTTGCTCTCAGGGATCGGCTGCCACAGCGCCAGAAGGACCGCCTGGCGCACCTTTTCGAGATTGACGCCCAGGCTTTCCAGCACCCCGGCGGCGATGCCTTCGCCCTCGCGTACCAGCCCCAGCAGCAGATGTTCGGAGCCGATGTAATCGTGGCTCATGCGTCTGGCCTCATCGAACGCCAGTTCAATAACCTGTTTGGCGCGCGGCGTCAAGCCACTCTCCCCAAGCACGATGCGGTCCCCGCGCCCGATGATAAACTCGACGGCCCTGCGCGTCCTGTCGAGCTGCACGCCCAGACGCGCCAGCACGACGGCGGCGATGCTCTGCTCGCCTTCCTGCTGGCGGATCAGGCCCAGCAAGAGATGCTCCGTGCCGATGTAATTATGATTGAAGCGCTGCGCTTCTTCCTGGGCATAACTCAGCACTTTCCGGGCCTCGGCGTTCAAGCGATCAAACCGTTCAGGCTCTGTCATGGTCGGAGCCCTCCTTGTACGATGTAAGACAGCCAGCGTCACTTACGCCGTTGCACTATCCTCGTAGATGATGGTCACACTGCCGGGTGTGCCGGTGAGGGTATAGGCTAGCCCCTGCTCCAGCGTGCAGTAAAAGGGGAGGTACGCGCCCGTCGGTGGGTTGGTGATGATGGCAATTTTGGGCGCGTCGTCGGCCAGGCCATGATAGAGCGTCAGCGTGAACTCCCCGCCGGTATTGACCACGACCCAGCCCAGCAGCGTGGCCGCGCCGGTCTGCTGCTGAGCCTGCGCGCCAATGGGCGTCTTGTCGGGCGCCGCGCTGTTGATGTGGTGGGGATGATAGCGAGAAAGGCGCGCTGTAGACTGCGCCCGCTGCATCCGCGCCTGGAATTGCGCGCTGTGGGCGGTGCGAAGTTCTTCCTGGCGGGCGCTGACCTGGCTCAGTATCTGGATGGTCTGCGTGCGCAGCTTGTCGAGATCGACGCCCAGCTTTTCCAGCACGGCGGCGGCGATACCCTCGCCCTCGCGCACCAGTCCCAGCAGCAGGTGTTCGGTGCCGATATAGTGATGGTCCAGGCGGCGCGATACATCGACGGCCAATTCGATGACCTTCTTGGCGCGCGGCGTCAGGCCAATCTCGCCCAGCACAATCCGATTCCCTCGGTTAATTTCCTCCTCAACGGCCTGGCGCACCCTGGGCAGATCGACGCCCAGGTGGAGCAGCACCTTTGCGCCCACCCCGTCGCCTTCGCGCACCAGCCCCAGGAGCAAATGCTCGGTGCCGATATAATTGTGGTTGAAACGCTGCGCCTCTTCCTGGGCCAGACTCAGGACTTTCCGGGCGCGCTCGGTGAATTTGACAAAACGGTCACGGTCGTTCACAATTGCTCCCTCCTTGCCAGGTAGGCGTTTACCCGTGATTCTCAGCGCGTTCCAGCAGTTCGATACGATTGCCCCAGGGGTCGGCGATGTAGAAGCGGTTCCAGCCGGGCAGTGGTTCATCGTCAGTGACGGGCACGCCCGCCGCCGCCAGCCGCGCGCGCCAGGCGTCCAGGCCGCGCCCCTCCAGGGCAGGATGCCCCTTGCGGCGCGGCTCGAAGTTCGCCACGATGCCCAGATGAAGCTGCTGCGCGCCACAGGCAAACCAGACGCCGCCGCGCCCGCGCAGGTTCGCGGGCTTCTCGATCTCCGTCAGCCCCAGCAGGCCGTCAAAGAACGCCCGCGCCGCCTCCTCGCATCCGGCGGGCGCTTCGATCTGCATGTGGTTCAGGCCGACAATCGCGGGCGCTGCTTCAGGCATGGATACTTTTGTCCTTCGTACAGTGGTCAATCAAAGGCGCGATGTCTGGGCCAATCATACATCATTTCCGGGCGATGTGCGCGGAGAGAGGCGCAGGCGGCCACCAGCGCGAGCAGCGCGGCAGGCGCTATGAAGAGGCCAATGGTGAGCATGCCCAGTACAACAAAGCCGAGCAGCAGGATCGTTGCGATCCAGAGCAGGGAGCGCCAGGCGCTCGCTCCACTGCGGCTGTGCAGCGTCGCGCCGACGGCGACGCCAACCAGGCAAAGGACAAGGATGGACAGCGAGAACTGAGCCTCTGGTGAGATGCCTGTCTGGACCAGGCTTGCTGTGCCCTGCGTCCCAGGCGTGCTGCCACAGATGCCATTCTGGGTACAAGACGTGACAGGGCCGACGGTGTAATTATAGAGCGGAGCAAAGAGAAAGTAGCCCATAGCTGCTAGGCCCACAAGGCCAGCCATCAGGCCGCTGAGCAGTTCAACCCGTTGAAAGGCACTCAGATGCCTACGTATATTCGCCTCCTGCTGTTTCGCCACTGAGAAACGCGCTTGAGGGTTGATGGGATGACAGTATTCCGTTCCCTTAGAGCGTAGTCTCTTTTAGAGGGAACGTCAAGGGTCCGCTGCCAGCTACGCCGCGCGCTGAGCGCGGGGAACTCGTGGGCTTCTTTGCCTTTGGCGCCTCTGCCGAGATCGACGGCGAGCATGAACCTGCCCTCTATCGCCCGGACATGTCGATCACCGTTGGCCTGGGTCTGCGCCCTGACCTCACTGGCAAAGGGCTGGGCCTGTCCTTTATCGAAGCCGGCAATGCTCCGACCTGTCTAGACCCTGCCTGGCTGCCTTTCCCTGGCAAACTCCTTGCAAACTGCTGCTCAACATCTGCGTCATTAGCACACGGTTGCGCGATGAGCGCGCGGATCATACGACCGAGGGAGGGTCGCAATGGCAGTTCGTATTCTGGTGGTGAACGATACCCAGGAAATCCTGGAACTCTTCCGCGAGATTTTAGAGCTGGACGGCTATGAGTCGATCCTGTATTCGCAGGCGATCCTGGATATGGCGGAGATAGAACGGCTCAAGCCCGATCTGATCATTCTGGATTATCTCTTTGGTGCTGAAAAGACGGGCTGGCAGATGCTCCAGAAGCTGAAGATGCGCAAGGCGACGGCCAAAATCCCGATCATCGTCTGCACGGCGGCGATCAGGGAGGTCCGCGACATCGAGGGATTCTTGCAGATGAAGGGGATTACGCTTGTGCCCAAGCCGTTCGATATTGACGATCTCTTGAGGGCGGTGAAGCAGGCGCTGCAAGCTCCCGCCAGCTCGGCGTCGCTGGTCGATCAGCCCCCGCCGCCAGGAGAAGCCCAGTCGTAGAGACGGCCCCTGGTCACGCGCCGGGGGAGCGATAGCTGCCCAGCCAGCGCACCCAGGCAAGCTCCTGCTGGACTCCGTTCCACAGGCGCTCATCGGCGGTCCAGTAGTCGCAGGCTTCGCGCTCGGCCAGCGCCAGGTAGTGGGCGTCATAGGTTGCGGACAGCCGGAACCGCTGCGCCAGTTCCATCGCACGTTTGCTGAGTTCCGGTCCTGGCGTGAAGTCAAGGACCAGGGCTTGAGAAAGGACATCATCTACTGCTGTTCTCGCTCGTTCAAAAAGGACGCTTCCTTTGCGAACTTGCTGATACAATGCGTTGGCAACTTCATATGCCAGCAGGGTCGGCGCGATGATGGTAATTCCCTTGCTGTTCCATTCGTCCAGAAGCTCCCTTGCGCTTGCCGAATCCGGCTCAACCAGCACCCATTTGAGCGCAATGCTGGTGTCAACGACTACCACATCTCTCATAATAACTCCTCCAGATGCCTGGTCCGCTCCTCGCGCATCTGGCGGATCATCTCTGTCGAGTCTTCAAACATTTGCTCTCCATGCTCACGGAAGATAGCGTCGCGTGTCGCCATCAGCCTCTCAATGGCTTCTTTGGTAATAGGCCGCCTGGGAATGTGATGTGGCTCGGCTTCAGGGATGGCCTGCTCCAGAATGCGCTCGACATACTCGGTGATCGACAGGTCGCGCTGCGCGGCGGCGATCTTGATGCGGCGGCGCAGTTCGGGGCTGATGTCAATGGTGAGCCGCGTGCGCTTGCCCTGCTGCTTTTTTACGTCATTGGACTGCTGATCCTGTATCTCCATCTGATTCCCTGCTTTCGTGGGGGCTGGCGCGTCATACTTCCGATTAAGCTGAGTATAGCAGAGCGTCGTATTGGTGTCAAGGTGACTTATCGCCATAGAGATGGACGATCAGGAGGAGGCTCTTCAAGAGAGTGAGCGGGGGGTATTGACAGCAGAGAGACAGTCGAGTATCCTCTTGGCAAGGCTTCACCATGCCTCGAACGTGTTGGTCACGGGCGGTCAGGTGGAGGATTGGTCGATCTGAAGGAGGGAAAGAGGGCGATGTCTACAGCCAGACCCCGCTGCCCATTTTGCAATTATCCGCTCGCCCCTGGCGCAACGAGTTGCGCCAACTGCGGTCAAACGTTCACGCGCATTGCTGGAGGGTCCACTGGCAACCCTGCCGCTAGCGGCCAGGCGCCAGTCGGCCCGGCGGGCGCATTCAATCTTCCGCCGTCGTCATCAGGCATTGGGGCGTCTCCGATGGCGCCGCCCAGTTCGGCGCTTCCCACGCTGCCAGGGCAGCCCGGCCAGGCGCCAGGCACTTCCGCGCTTTCCGGCGCGCCGCCCACATGGTCGCCCCCGCCCTCCCAGCGCCCGGCTCGTCCTGGGCCGAACAAGCTGACCATCGGCCTGCTGGCCGCCGTCGTCGTCCTCCTGCTGGTCGTCAGCATTCTGGGCGTTATTCTTATCACCCGGCCCTCAACAGCCTCAACCCCCTCAGCCACGCCAACGGCGGGCGTCTCTCGGTCAACGACACCAACGGCAGCCCCTAGCGCAAGTGCTGCGACCTCACCGACAGCGACTTCCATGCCAACGACGACCCCAACAGTAGCGCCAACAGCGACTCCGACGCCAACACTACCCTACACGGCCAATTGGTCAAATGGGGCCGATGGCTGGATGGGGCCGTCGGATTGGAAAGTGAGAAGCGGAAAGCTCCAGAACAATGGTACAAGTACCACCGCGCAGTCGTTCATTTTTGCGCCTAAACTTAGCGGCATGGCTGACTATGTCATCGTGGTCGAGGCGCAGGTTATCTCTTATACCCCTGGCCCAAATGTCAGCTTTGGTTTCGTCGTGCGTGCCAATAATCAGGCCGGAGGCAACCAGGCGGGAGTCTTTGCCGATCAGAGTAATCAGTTAGATAATGCGACCATCTGCTGCCAGCAGCAGGGGATGATGATTGACCCCAAAACTGATAAGCATATGTATCAGGTTAAGGTACAAGGCAGCCAGATCACGTTTTCTATCGATGGAAATGTGGTTTCCCAGATAACAGATAGCCTTTATCCTTCCGGGCAGATGGTGGGTCTCTTTGATGAGGGCGTGACGCTGGATGTCCTCAGCTTTGAGATCGATCAAGTTAGTGCCTGATACGCCATCTGGTTGTATCGCTGCTGGCGCCTGGATCGCCAACATTCGTCTGTGCGCGGCGAGGCGCTGCCAGGGACGGCCCGGCTGGAAGCCGGGGTACAGACGCCTCGCCCCAAGACGGCCCGGCTGGAAGTCGGGGGGTACGGGCGGGACGCCAGGGTTGGCGGCGCTCCAGGCCATTATTTTGCACCCATCAGCAGCGTGGCGGCATATTCGAGGTGCCAGAGCAGCAGGCCGAGGGCCACCAGACTGACGAGTGTGTGGACACGCCGCCAGACGCGCACCAGTTGCAGATAGAATTGCTCGCGGCGCAGCGCCCGCTGAAGCGCCGCCGCCTGGCGCTTCAGGTCGCCGGACGCCTGGCGCTGCTCTGGAGGCGCGGGCTGGCGGATGCGCCGGGCATAGAGCGGGCCGGAAAGCTGGCGAAGGTCCAGGATCGGGCCGGTGTCGCCGCGCACGCCCTGGCTGAGCAGCGTGGGAATCTCCTCGACTTCAGGGTCCAGGTCGTAGTAGGCGAGATCCCAGGGCACGCCGCGCATGACCGGCTGGCGCAGCGCCTCGCGTCGCGCGCGCTCGTCGTCGGCTCTCGCCTCCATCTCTTCTTCCAGGTCATCCAGCCGCTCTTCGCCGCTGGCGCTCACCGCCTGGAGGGCCGCCCGCGCCGCCAGGCGTGGGGCCAGGCGATCCAGCATGCGGCCAAAGAAGCCGCTGATGACGATGCCGATCAACCCGTAGAGCGCGTAGGTGCCGCTGCGTGGATTGAAGTTGCCAGCGGCGTGCATCAAGATCAGCGCCAGGCCCAGTACCCCCCCCACCATATGCCAGGCCAGAAAAGTATGCAGCCGCCCCGGCCAGCGGCGTCCCAATCGCTTGCGCAGCGCGTAGCCCGCGCCAACCAGCAGGAGCAGCGTGGTGCCGCCAATGGCAAAGCCGTAGCCATACATGCTGTCTGGCGAGACATCGTTGGTGCGCTGATAGTGGATATAGAGATAGGCCAGGCCGACGCCCGCCGCCAGAGCCAGCAGCGCGGAGGTCCACTGCGCGCGCGAGTAGCGCAGGCTCAGCCAGGGATAGCGCGGCTTGGCGACCTGGCTACTCGTCGTACCAGCCTCGCGCGCTCCAGACATGCGGGGCGAAGCGATCTGGTCTGTGCGCCTCGATGTACTCGTCTTCCTCGTCCGGGTCGCCATAGGCCATCTCCTCCAGGTCGGCAGCATCGCCCACCGCGTGGGCGCGCAGCAGGCGCATCTTGAGCCACATCATCATCGCGTCGCGGTGCAGCCCCACCGGGCAGACGGGCACGCACGCGCCGCACTGGTAGCAATTCTGCGCAAAGCGCATCACCTGCGGCGAAATGGGACCGTCCAGCGTCTGGCGGTTGAGCGTTTCAATAGTGATGGGCGTCCCCAGCGCCGGGCAGGCAGTCAGACACAGGTTGCAGCGAATACAGGCGGCCAACTCTTCGGCCACCTGGGAACCTGGCCGGTGCATGGGTATGCTCCCTTCAGCTAAAAGCAAGCTGCCGTCTGGTACTCTGGCGACGAGAGCCGCCAGGTGGCAGGGCCAGCCCGCCACTTTGCAGGGCGTGCAGACGGCGGTGAGTAAAGAAGCTGCGCACGTCGAAGCTCTCGCTCAGAAGCTGGCGCTT
The DNA here is from genome assembly GCA_046704085.1 of Ktedonobacterales bacterium. Lineage (GTDB taxonomy): Bacteria > Chloroflexota > Ktedonobacteria > Ktedonobacterales > DATBGS01 > DATBHW01. The sequence goes on from JBJKSJ010000110.1 coordinate 8,548, forward strand.
GATCTCGCCGATATTGATCTCCTCATCGATCAGGCGCTTGATCGCCAGTCCGCCGGACGGGCGCGGCCCCAGCGCCAGATAGCCGATCAGCCGGTTCTGGCGCACGACCAGCCGACGATAGAAGCCAGACGAGCCGTTGCACAGCACCTCGTTCTCGCGGTGATCGTCTTCCGAAAGCATCGGCCCGCCAGCGGTCAGCACGCCCATCTCGCCAAGCTGCGTGGCGTGCCAGAAACAGCCCAGCACCCCGGCTTCCGCGCTCGGCGGAATGCTCGCGCCGCTCATGGCGGCGGCGGCCAGCCGCCCCTGCTGAAAGGCCGAATACCACTGGGCGCGCGGCGCGTAGCGCCCGCTCTGCGGGTCCAGCACGGCGGCCACATCGCCCGCCGCGAAGACATCCGGCACGGCGGTTTGCAGGTGTCCATTCACCTTCAGTCCATTGCGCGTACTCAGCGAAACGCCCGTTCCCTGCGCCAGATCGGTAGCGGGCGCCGCGCCAGTGCAGACGATGACCATCTGGCAGGGCAGAAACTCCTGTCCGGTGGTCACGACCCCCGCCACTGTGCCGATGCGCCCGACCACCCCGGCCACCTCAGTCTCCAGGCGCACATCCACCCCCAGGCGCTTGATATGCCGGACGAGGATGTCTGAGGCCACGTCATCCAGCAGGTTGGAGAGAAAGGTCTGCCCGCGAATCAGCCAGGTGACGCGCACCTTCCAGTGGCGCAGCAGCATCGCCGTCTCGGCAGCGTGATAGCCGCCGCCAATGACCACCACCGATGACACCTCCGGCAGACGGCGGCGCAGGTCCAGATAATCCTCCAGGCGATGCAGCGTCAGCACGCCATCGAACTCGCGGCCAGGGCACGTGGACGGCAGCCCGGCAGGGCGCGCGCCCGTCGCCAGCAGCAAGCGCCCGTACTTGATCGTCTGCCCATCGGCCAACTGGACCTGTCGTGAGACCGTATCCAGCTTGCTGGCGCGCAGGTTGACAATGCCGATGCCAAGCTCGCGCTCGGTGCCGGACGGATAGGCCAGCAGTTGTTCCACATCGAGCAGCCCGGCCCCGAATTGCTTCAGCGCGGGGGTGTTAATCGTCGGGTAGTTTTGCTCGGTGACGATGAGAATATTGGCGTCGGGCGCGTAGCGGCGCGCCTCCACCGAAGCCGCCAGCCCGGCAATGCCGTTGCCGATGACGAGCATATCCGCGTAGCCAGCGCGCAGCGCGCGCCTGGCCGCCGGGCCGGAGGCGCGCGCCTCCGCGTCGGGTCGCGCGCGCTCCAGCACTGGCAGCTTGAACGTACTCAGGTGCTGGAAGCGCGCCTCCGGCGCCGCTATCTGGCGTGATCCAGATGGTGAGCGATAACTTGCCAACAGATGCCCCCTGTTCCGTGCGGCTCGTTCTGGCTAATCAGCATCCCAGGCCAGCAGCACTCCATGCTCCCGAAGCTGATAGAAGACATCCGTCGGGGCGTGTTCATGCAGATGACGCAGCAGGTGCGCGGGCGAGATGGACGCGCCCGGCGCGGGCTCGAACCAGAGCATGCCCGTATGCCCCGGAATCTGCATGGCAAACCACCCGTTGGGTCGCATCGCCACGATGAACCCGTGCGCGTGCGCCAGATTGGCGGGGATAGCTGGCTCCAACGCTTGCAGCCCCAGCATCCCGCCAAACGTGCCCGCGCCAACCAGCGCCAGCGACACTATCCAGGCTGCAAGTCGTGGATAGCGCGCAATCACTCTCATGGCTTTACCCCTGTGGGCAGGTGATTGTCACCTGCTTTGTGGCGGCGTCAAAGGTGAAGGTGCAGGTCTGGCCGTTAATGGTCGTCGTGCCCATGCAGCCCTGAACCGTTTGCCCGTTGACAACGCAGGTGGGCGCGTTTCCCTGACCACCACCATTCCCTCCGCCGTTGCCAGCGCCAGATGGCGGCGTAGGCGTCGGTGTTGGAGTGCCAGCGCCAGTCCCGTTTCCTCCGCCATTGCCATTCCCGTTCCCGCCATTCCCTCCGCCGTTGCCGTTGCCATTCCCCGCGTTGTTGGGGACGGTGATGGTTGCGCCGATGGTGATACCATTGCCGTCTTGCTGGAGCGTGATGGGATTGGCCTGATTCAAGAGGCCGGTGCAGTTCAGGTTGTTCGGGCCAAAGGTGGCGTTGAAGCGCTGCGCCAGGAAATTAAACAGGGTGTTGGCGGCGGCGGCGTCGGGCGAGGGAACTGCGTTGGTCATGGGCATATCCAGCTTGAGCCGCGCCGGGCCAATGTTGAGCAGGTTCTGGCAGTAAGTCTTTGTGCTGGCCGTCTGCTCACTTCCAGGGCGCTGATCGACGCCAGCGCGATAGAGGTTGGTCTTCGCTAGGTTGGGGTTGCCATTCAACAACGTCATTGGGTCGCCCAGCGGCACCAGCGCCACAGGCGCCTTCTGATCCATAGCGGCCTGCAACTCGTTGAGCGGAAGCGCCGTCAGCATCTGACCAGGCGAAGCCAGATCAGGCGCCATCATGGGCGTGCAGCCCAGCGCGCCATCCAATGGCCCGGCCAGCAAGCCGTTGTCGCTGGCGTTTTTCTGCGCCTGCGCGCCAGGCAGGGCGGCCTGGTTGGCTGCGGTATTCTGGGCAATCTGCCCATTTTGCGTCACGAGATACTTCGTCGTGACGTTATCGCTCTGGTCCTGATCGACCACCGAGAAGTCGCGCACGGTCGGGCAGGGCAAGCCATCATTCGCCGTGCCCAGCGCGGGAACCTGTAACTGGCCCGCTGCAATCGCCCGATTGGCCGCCCGGAAGAACTGGGGCGCGTTGCAATAGGC
>JBJKSJ010000111.1:0-9229 GCA_046704085.1 Ktedonobacterales bacterium
GCCGGGACCGGAGCAGGCTTTGCGGGCTGCGCTGCGGGCAGCGAGGCAAAGGCGCGCAGCAAGGTTCCGACATACGCGCCCAGCGGCTCCTCGCGCACAGCGGGCAAAGTGGCCCGCAGCACATCGACCATCGGCGCTCCTTCATCCAGGAAGAGGCGCTGATAGCCTTCAGGGCGCGCAAGCTCCAGCGCCTGGATGAACGTTTGTCTGGCTTGAGGCAGGTCTTTTTGCGCGCGCTGCGCCAGGGCGGTGAGCATCAGCATCTCCAGTTCAGCGCCCGCGCGCTCCTGGGCATGCGCCCTGGACTGCCAGCGTTCGAGCAAGCGCAAGGCCGCGCCCGCCGCGCCTTGCGCGATCAGGATGCGCGCGGCAATCATCGCCTCCTGCTCTTGGTGCAGGAGCGGCACATCCTCGCTGTGCTGCGCATAGGCAGCATTCCACTGCTGCGCGGCGGCCAGATCGCCCGCCGCGAGCGCGAGCCGCGCCCGCGCCGCGAGTACCTGACGGTGGAGCAGCGGCCAGTTGCGCTGCCCGGTCAAAGTGACGAGAGATTGCAGGAGGTGCTGCGCCTGCGCGGTCTCCCCGCGCGCATGCTGCACGCGCGCCAGGACAAGCGAACCAGGAATCACTAGCGACTCCTCAGCCGTTTGCCTGCCAATCTTAAGTACATGCTGCTTGCCGATGTCCAGCGCCTGAGACACCTGCTCTTCGGCGGTTTCCAGATCGTTCCACTCATAAGCCAGCGCCGCCAGGTCGATCAGCCCAGACGCCTGGTCGGACACGTCCTCCCCGGCCTCGGCGAGTATCTGCTGAAAGAGTTGGGCAGCCTGATGCAGCTTCCCTTGTCTGGAAGAGGCTTCGCCCAGGAGGAAGGTGGCCGCGCGCGCGGCGTAGTCATTCCCAATGGCCGCGCAGAGCGCGCGCGCCTCGATGGCGGTCTGCTGCGCGGCTGCCAGCCTTCCGGCAAGCAGTTCTTCCATCGCTCTGTTGAGCAGGCTGGCGCTGCGCCAGAACGTCTCTTGCTCAGGCAACCATTCGAGCGACTGCCGGGCAGCGGCAAACGCCTGAGCAAGATCGCCCTGCCACAAGGCGACCATCCCTCGCAATGCCTGCGCTTCACCGAGTTTAGCCCAGGCGCCCTCGGCCTGCCAGCGATGCTCGGCCATCTCCAGCGGCCCCTGCACGAGCAGCAGCGTCGCCGGGGCGCAGCGGTCTGAGGTGAAGAGGATTGCCTGCGCGTAGGCAAGACAGAGCGCCGGGCGCTCCTGCAACGCGGTCGCTGGCAGACATTCCCCCCAGCGGCGCAGTGTGTGCGGCTCACCATAGAGCATTTGCGAAGCGATCAGGCGCTCGATGAGTTCAGCGGCGCGCTCAAACGCCTGGGCGGCCAGCGCCGCCTCGACGGATTCGGCGAGCAGGCTTTGCTGCTCGTACCAGCGGCTGGCGCGCTCATGCAACAGGCGCACACCGTTTTCTCCGAAGCGGCGCCGGGCTTCGTGCTGCATGGCCTCGGCAAAGAGCGCGTGATAGCGATACCACTGCCCGGCGCCATCGAGCGGCGCCAGGAAGAGATTGGCCCGTTCAAGCTGTTCGAGGATGCTCTGACCGTTGCTACCGCCTGTGACCGCATCACAGAGCGCGCCAGTCAGGCGGCTGAGAAAAGCGGTCTGAAGCAGAAACTTCTGGAGCGGCTCCGGCTGGGCGCTGAACACCTCGTCGCTCAGGTAGGTCAGGATGTGCCGATGACTGCCGGTGAGCGTGACCAGCCATTGCTCAATCTCCTCCGGGTCGCGGCGCCCCTGGAGCGCAAGCGCCACCAGACGCAGCCCGGCCACCCAGCCTTCAGTGCGCGCCTCCAGGCGGGTGATCGCCTCTGGAGCGAGCGGAAGCTGGAGCGCCTGGCGAAGAAACGCCTGGGTTTCCAGCAGGGAGAACCGCAGGTCAGCGGCGTGCAGTTCGCAGAGGTCATCGCGCGCGCGCAGGCGAGCCAGGGAGAGCGGCGGGTCACTGCGGCTGATTATCAACACGCGCAGCGTATCGGGCAAGTGATCAAGCAGAAAGGCCAGCGGCTCGTGAATTTGGGGCGCGGTGATGACGTGGTAGTCTTCCAGAACGAGGACAGAGCGACGTGGCGCCTGAGAGAGATCATTGATGAAGGCGGTGAGGATAGCCTCAAAGGAAGGTGGCTGCGGCGCGTGCAGCAGTGCGAGCGCGGCCTTCCCCAGGCCAGCGCGGAACGTCTGGCAGGCAGTGATAACATAGCGCCAGAAGCGCAGCGGATCGTTGTCGCCTGCATCCAGCGAGACCCAGGCAACCGGCAGCAAGCCATGCTGCGCGCTGTGGGCGCTTACCCACTGACTGACCAGGGTGGTTTTGCCGAAACCGGCGGGGGCAGAAAGCAGGATGAGCTTGTATTCGAGTCCGGCGTCCAGACGGGCAAGCAGAGCGTTCCGTGACACCAGCGAGGCGCGCAGGTGCGGCGGCGCCAGCTTGGTACTCAGCAGCGCGTCGGCGTGGGCAGATGGCACAGATCGCAGGGTACTGGTTGTGTCTCGCTGCATTCATGCCCTCCCAGAGCAAAGGGGCGCTTTTTACCAGATGGAAGCCCGCTAAAGGATATTTTACCATAGGGGCCGAAGCTTTTGCCTCGCCTGGCATCCCAATAAACTTTATAACACGATCTATTAAAAAAGTCAACAGATAACTTTATTTTTAGAATGTGGAACTTTCTGAGCGCCTCATGCGTCCATGTTGGTGAGGATATTTTTGCTTCGAGAGGGGGCTGTTTCGATGAGCAAGCGGAAGATCATGGGGCTGCTGGTATTTGCCTGCCTCGCGCTGACACTGGCTGCGTGCCAGGCAGGAAGCGGCAGCGCAACCGGCACGTCCAGGGCGCCCATCAACGTACCATCAGGCTATCAAGGGCTGATCCAGATTAGCTTCAGCGTAACGACCACCTATGACCAGGCCGTCTCGATTGTGCAGAACGCCGGATTGAAACTCCAGGTTCCCTGCCCCAATCCAGGGCCGATTGTCGCCGACCCGACCGTTACTCCCAAGAACACCGATCAGCGTGACACCTTTGCCGGAACGCACGAACTCACCGCAGTCGGCAGCCCCTCGCTGACACAGAACATGCTCGATCAGGTAGCCTCTGCGTCGCAGGTCATATCAGTGGATAAAGCGCCCCCGGTAGAATGCCCGCTGGTTTCCTGAAGACGAGCGATAGAACAGCGTGGCTGGCGACTGAAGGCTGCGCCACGAAGCCTGGCTGCGCAGGCTCAGAAGAAATGCGCGGGTACTTGACCGATGCGCGAAAAGAAAGCAGGGCGGGAACCATGCCCGCCGTGCTTGCGCGCTGCTTAGTGGATGCCGCGCATCGCGCGGGCCTCGCGCTTGGACTGGCACGCGACACAAAGCGTGGCTGTCGGACGCGCCTCCAGGCGCTTGGGGGGGATGGGCTGATGGCAATCATCGCAGAGGCCATAGGAGCCAGCGGCAAGCCGATCCAGCGCCCGGTCCACCTGCGCCATATCATCGAGCAATACGCGCGCCACTGCATCGCGGCCTGCGCGGTCGAGCAAGGCGCCCGCTTCATCTGCCGGGTGGTTGCTATAGCGCGGGCGGGCATCCTCTTCCCACTCCTGGGCCTCATCGGCCAGTCGGGTCAGCCGGGTCTGCAACTCCACCTGCTGCGCGCGCAGGCGGTCAGCCAGCCCCGGTGGAATGACAACGCCGCGATCGATCACGTCGCCCGGACGCGCGGGCGCCTCCTCAGCGGGCGCGGGCGCTGGGCGGGCTGGCCCAACCATGGTGTCTACCGGACGAAGCTGATGCGCGCCACGCGTTGCCTCAGCCGCCCGATGGCGCGGCGTGACGGCGCGCCGCCGCAGGGGCGTCACCCGCTCTGCTGGCGCCGACAATCCAATCCCATTTTGCTGGCTGCCCGGCTCTAGCTCATCAGAACCTTCCTGCCACCTGTACCTGTTGCGAGCCTCCATAAAATCATTCTCCCCTCTACAGGACAGGCGTCGGCCCCGTTGCCGACGTTCCTGTCCACTAAACCGCTGTGCTATTGCGCCAAGTAGCACCTGGCGTGCCAATCTGCCCGTTCGGCGCTTTCATCTCCCCAAAAAGTCCTACGTCTATGAGTAACAGCGGATCAACTTGCGCCCAAACGTCCTGACAGGCGCCTGGGTTGGACCGCGTGGAGCATCTCGTATTGATGCTTTATGCAACACTCGTGCCCCGCCGCATTGCTTGCGCAAGCTCCCAGCCTGCGCTGAGAAGGTGTGATAGCAGGGCTATCACCATTGAGGCAGCCAACCAATAGCACAAGCGGCGCGCACGCGCGCACCGCTCTGCATCAACGTCCGCAGCATTCTGTTGCAGACGCCCGTATTCAACTCACTGTGCCAGCCCGGAGGCTAGTAGCTGTTGCGCTGCTTCTTGGGCTGGACAAAGACGGCATCCGAGATGAAGGCCACCAGCATTAGCAGCACCCAGAGGGCGATGCCAATAAACTTGACCAGTGTGGCGACCAGGCCAAAGAGGATGCCAACGACCCAGATACCGCTCAGAAAGCTCAGAATCAGATAGATCACGAAGATGGGCACAAAGACCAAAATCGACTGCCAGGCATGGCGGCGCACGGCCCGGTTCTTTTCCACCGTCAGGAAAAACAGCCCCGACAGGACTGGAATCACATAGGCAAGCACACGTTCCGCCCGCTCACTGAGGCCCAACGATGTTCTTGTGCGCGGTTGCAACTGCATCATAATTGATTCAACTCCTTTCGCGCCCCTGCGCTTCTCGCGCGGCAGGCGCACCAAGAGCCTGTCTCGCGTGTGATCCTTGAAAGGGAACTGCTCCAATGCGGCTTCACCCCTTCAAGGCTCTTCACCCCATTATACGCTTCAGGGGATAAGGAGTTGCAGATTTTTGTGGACCCGCGCAAACCAACTGCGCATGTCTTAATAATAACTTAGAACATACGTTCTTGTCAAGGGGGGGCAAAAAATGCGCGCTTATGAGGAGCCAGATTCCCTTTCCAGGCGGAAAGCATACCAATAGACGCGCAGCGCCTGCCACAGATGTTTGCGGCGCAGCAGCACATAGCCCTTGCCAAAGTAGGCAGGCGCAAACGTGGCGTCCCAATGGATCGCTTCATCGTAGGCGTCGAGCGCGGCCTGATAGCGGCCAAGTTCTCTGAGCGCCAGCCCCTGCCCGGCATAGGCCAGGGCAAAGCTGGGAACCAGGCACGCGGCTACCCTAAAGGCAGAGAGCGCCTCCGCTGGTCGCTCTAGAAAAAGCAGCATATTGCCCTTGCCAATATACGCCAGGGCATCATCAGGATTCCTCTCGATAACGTCCTCATATGCCTGCAACGCCTGCTCGTAGAGTTGAAGACTACTGAGCATTCCAGCGGTTTCCTGTGCTGTGGGCGACGTCTGGGCAGCGTGTTCTCTCTGCCGCTCAGGGTCGGTATGGCGCTTGGTGTCAATCACCAGGTTCCTCCTCTGGGCGGCTTGTGGGAGTTTTGCTGGCCGCTCCTGAGAAGCTGTTACGCACAAAGCGGGCCAACTAGACGGTATACGCGCTGGCCTGGCGTCGTCATCCAGACGCAGAGCCAGGCAACCTGGCCGCACAGCCGGGTCTCCTGGCTCTTGTTGCATCTCCTACTGATTTGTTACAGGGTTGCGCCGTGCTTGCGCAGCAGGTCGGCGATCTCGGTATAGCCACGTTCGGTTGCCACCTGGAGCGGCGTCTTTTGCTCATAGTTGGGGACGTTGGGATTGGTCACGCCATGCGTCAGCAGCCAGGCCACCATCTCGGTGTGCCCAAAGTTGATCGCCCCGTGCAGAGCCACATCGATGCCTTCGCCGCCGCCACGCGCCAGCAGCATCTCGGTAATCTCCGTCTGGCCGCTCATCGCCGCGTGGAACAACAGCGGGATGCCATGCGCGCCCTTCGCGTTGGCAAGGCTGGCGTCGCGCGCCAGGAATGCGGCCAACTCGTCTTGCATGCCCAGCATGGCGGCGGCGCAGATGGTCAGCGGCGCGCCCTTGGCGAGTAGGAACTGCGCAATGGCGCGGTTGCCCATATGCGAGGAGGCGGCCAGCGCCGTCTCATCGAACTTTGCCCAGGGGACGTTCAACACTCCGGGATGCTGCGCGTAGAGTTCCTGCACTTTCGCCAGGCTGCCATGCGCCGCCAGCACAAAAGGTTCTACGAGGTCTTGCGAGACCGTTTCAGGGATGGTCATCTGTTCGCTCCTTTATATTTTTTCTTGAGGGGATGCCAGCAGGCGCAAAGCAGATCGATCACCGTATGCCGAAGTTGCAGCGCGGCAATCTCCTCGATACTATAGCCGCTGAGATAGAAGAGAACCGTTGCCAGGCGGTTGGGTTCGCTCAGCGTATCAATGGCCTCCTGCACCAGCGCCGCCTCGGCCCCTGCGCGTCGTGCGGATGGGCGAGCAGCGCGTAGGCCGCGCCAAAGACGACATCCTGGAACTGCTCAACCAGCAGGTTGAACGCCACCAGATCGCCGCTCTGAGCGCGCTCCACGAGGGCTGCCACTCCTGCACGCGCGCCTGCCGCGCCTGAGTCCTGCACAGAGATATCCATGTCATCTCCTTTGTTCTGTTTTTGCCAGCCTCATCATATAAGACACGCGGCGTGTTGAAAAGGTTCGGAATAAATACATCTTTTGATACATGCTATGCCGTCAAGAACACTCTATACTTTACAAGAGGATGTGCGCCGCACGGACCCACAGCAGAGTTGATGCGCCTGTGAACCATCTGGCCGACACACCCTTTTCACCCTGGAAGCTGGTTGTTAACACTACTCGGTTGCAAAGGAGCATCTCTGTGGATACCACGCTCACCCCACCTTTCGCGCATGATACCAGCCTGGCCCAGCCGCCCATTGTCAGCCAGGTACGCCACGCGCGTGAGTTGCCCACCTATGTTCTCGCGGATACCGCGCTTGCGATGGGGGCAAGCCTCGGAAATAGTCGCTGTTGGGTCACGACCAAAGGCACCGGCGACATTGAAACGATGTTCAGCACGTTTCTGGGCACGCAGGTCACGGGGGCGGTCTGCGTCCGCTACTCAGGCATCGGAGCGCGCCTTGTCCGAATGAGCCAGGAGCAGGAGCAGGGAGGCCAGGATGGCGCGGATGGGGCCGCTGAAGCGTTTATCCAGTTGCGCCCCCAGGAAGCGGGAGAGTTTGAGTTGCATCCCGCCTATCAACGCCATCGATTTGCCTTGCCGGGGTGGCTCTGGGTGGAAGAAACGGTCTTTGTGCCCAACGTGACCTCGCCAGCAGCGGCCCCACACCTCACCGACCTGGACAGGCCAATTGTCTACACCATCGTCAAACTCCAGAACCGTGACGCCCATCCGCGCTCCCTGCGCGTCTATGGTTATGCTCACTTTCACGGCAAGACGCCTCTCGACCTCCAAGCCAACTATGCGTCCGACCTGGGGCAAGGGGCGCTCATCGCCAGAAATCAGAGCAAGCCGGATTGGGTGCGTATCTTTGGGGTGGTTGGTCCTCAGGCGCAGGTGAAAGGCTGGCAGACCAGCTTCGATGCCACCCAGATGTACGACATCACGCATGTGCTGCCGCTGAAGAACGATACCTCGGCCACCGGCAGAATTCTGGGCGCCTTGCAGGTCGATGTGGAACTGCAACCCAACCAGACGATGGAGTTTGCCTTTGTCGCCGCCTTCTCACATGAAGGGGAAGCCAACGCCCGCCAGATCTTTCAGGCCGCCGCCGATTATGAGGCCGCGTTCAACCAGACTGTTGCCTATTACACTCAGGCGCTCGAACCCAGCCAGGTGCTGTCCCCTGATCCGGTGATTAATCAGGGAGCAACCTGGGCCAAGGTGAATATGCTGCGCGTGATGGCAGATTTTCCCACCGGCCCGGCCTTCACCAACGACCCCAGCCTGTCATCGGCGGTGGTCGCGCGCGACACGGCCTGGTTCACCTGGGGCTGCGACTATCTGCTGCCGGAGTTTTCACGCCGGATGCTGGATGCCTTTGCCCAGCGCCAGCGCGAGAGCGGGCTGATCCTGGAATTCTATAATGCTGTGACTGACCACCAGGAGGATGACGGCCTCAATATCAACGATGACACACCGCTCTATATCATGGCTGTGTGGCATCATTGTGTAACGACAGGAGATATGGCCTATCTGCGTCAGATCTATCCGGTGGTGCGTCGCGCCGCCTATCATATTATGAGCCAGCGCGACACGTTCCTGAACGAGATTCCCCCGGAGCGCAAGCGTGGCCTGGTGACGTGTACAGCGCGTGGGGTAGAGGATCATGGCATCGCCAGTTGGCGCAATATTATTCCCAACTATACGCTGAACGGCGCCGTGACGGAGATCAACGCCGAATGCGTGGCGGCGCTGCGCCTGGCCGCTGAAATGGCCGAGACTATCGGCACACCTGAAGCCCAGGAAGACACCCGGCAGTTCCACGAGGCTGGCGAAGCGCTGGCCCAGGCCATGAACACCCATCTGCTTAATCCAGAAACACACATGTACTATCTGACGATTGACCTGGATGGCAATATTGTGACCGATGTGACGGCGGATGAACTCTTCCCGGTGATGTTTGGGGTAGCGAATGCAGAAGTGTCCTTCCGCATCGTCAGTCGGCTAAATAGCCCCGACTTCTGGACGCCCGCTGGCATTCGCACGGTCAGCCGCATTAGCCCCGACTATGATCCCTATCGCCAGTGGGGCTTGATGGGCGGAGTCTGGCCGGGGGTCACATGGTGGTATGCTTATGCCGCGCGCAACTATCACCCGGAGTTCATGGTGCGCGGCCTGCGCGCCAGCTTCGAGCATTATGCCCGCGACCCCAAGAAGAATATGACGGTGCCTGGGCAGTTCAGCGAGTGGTGCGATGGAGAATCACTGGTCAACCGGGGCATGCGCCTCTCGCCCTGGGAGCCGCCACGCTTCCTGCTAGCGGCAATCGCTGGCGTGTGCGGCCTCACCTTGCGCCAAAATGCGCTCCATTTCCAGCCTCTGCTGCCGTCGGACTGGAAATGGGTGGGCTTGCGTCGATTCCCCTATCATGGGCAGGAGGTCGCCTTCTTTGCCGCCCAGCAGAGCGATGGCTTCCACCTCTTCAGCATGTCTGATTGTGAGGTCGAGTCAGATGTGGCGCAAGAACGCTATGGCGAAGACATGACGCCG